>NZ_QPJF01000001.1:78430-319927 GCF_003337665.1 Halanaerobium sp. ST460_2HS_T2 | reverse complement strand
AAGGAAGAAAACGACCATGTCAAATTAGCTGGCATAATTTAAATTACTACAAAAAACTTTTGGAAATCTCTTTGACGGGCTTAAAAACATTATATGCAATTATATAAGGAGAGATAATAATGAATAATAAAAAAGAAAAAAACGGTATAAGCAGTATCTCTAAAACTACAAACTTTATTTTTAATGTTTTGCTTTTTATATTATCTATTTCCTGTATAATTCCTTTTCTATTTGTTTTTATAATTTCTATTACTTCTGAAGCATCAATAGCTAATTTTGGCTATCAATTTATTCCTAATGAATTTTCTTTAGAAGCATATAGATTTTTATGGCAGGAAAAAGATATGATTTTAAATTCTCTGGGAGTTTCAATTTTAATAACAGTGGTGGGAACCTTATTAGGTTTAGTACTATCAACTACTATGGGCTATGTTTTATCCAGAAGAGAATATAAGTTACAGAGTTTTTTTACCTGGGTAGTTTTCATTCCTATGATCTTTAATGGTGGAATGGTGGCAAGTTACGTTATAAATGCTAATGTCCTCCATCTAAGAAATACACTTTGGGCTCTAATTTTGCCCCTTATGGTATCTTCATTTAATGTTATTATTTGCAAAACTTTCTTTAAAACAATTGTTCCAAATTCGATTGTCGAATCAGCCAAAATTGATGGGGCAAACCAGCTTCATATCTTCACTAGAATTGTATTACCGATTGCTAAACCATTGCTTGCAACAATAAGTTTGTTTTTAAGTTTTGGTTTTTGGAATGACTGGTTTTTAGCCTCATTATATATTACCAAACAGGATTTATTACCTTTACAAGCTTTATTGAATAATATTCAGAGAAATATTGAGTTTTTAGCTACAAATCCATCAGCTGGCCTTACTTTACAGCAGTATGCAAATCAAATGCCAACAGAAGGTGTTAGGATGGCAATCGCAGTTGTCATTGTAGTTCCAATTGCTCTGGCTTATCCATTTTTTCAGAAATATTTTGTTTCTGGTCTTACAATTGGTGCGGTTAAAGGTTAATAATTTAAATTATGGTATAGGAAGCCAAACAGCTTTTTATATAAAATATTAAGGAGGGTTTTTTGTGAAAAAGAAAATTTTAGTTTTAGCAGTTTTATTGTTGATGATCTTTAGTTTTGCTTCTTCAGCTCTTGCTGAAGAGAAGGTTCCAACTTTGAAATGGGTAATGGTTGGTAATGGAATGCCAAGTAATTATGATGCCTGGCAGGAAAATATCAATGAGTATTTAGAAGATAAGATAGGAGTTCATCTTGATGTTGAGGTTGTTTCCTGGGGTGACTGGCAGAATAGAAGAAACATTATAGCAAACTCTGGTGAGTATTTTGATATCTTGTTTACAGATGCTGGTCGATATACTAACGAAATTAAAATAGGTGCTTTTAAGGATATTACTGAGTTAGTTAAGGAAGAAGCTTCGGATTTATATGAGTATATTCCAGAAAAATATTGGGAAGCAGTAAAGTATAATAATAAAATTTATTCTGTTCCTACATATAAAGATTCTTCAATGACACAGTATTTAGTCTGGGATAAAAATATTGCAGAAAAATATAATGTTGATTATAAGGAGTTGACTAAATTAGAAGAACTTACTCCTGCTCTAAAAAGAATAAAAGAAGGTGAGAATACAACACCTCTTCCACTTGCTAAAGAAGGTTTATCAGCAGTAACAAATCAATATGATAACCTGGGAACAGGATTAGTTTTTTTAGGAGTTAAAGTTGATGATGAGACCAGAACTGTAGTTAATGTTTTAGAAGAGGAAAATGTAGTCAATAAGTTAAAAGTTGTACATGAATGGTATAAAGAAGGAATTATTAATTCTGATGCACCAATTATTACTGAAACCCCAAACTATAGAATTCTGCAGATTGCTCAGGGTTGGTCAACAGCTGCTGAGACTATCTGGGGTCCTAATATGGGAACAGAGGCTGTTGCAGTTAGATATACAGATCCAATTGTATCTAATAGAACAGTTCGCGGTTCTCTGAATGCAATTTATTCAGGCAGTAGATATCCCAAAAAAGCTCTTCAACTTCTGCAGTTAGTTAATATGGATTCATATGTAAGAGATGCCTTATATTATGGTCTAGAAGGAGATGATTTTGTTTATACTGAAGACGGTAAAATTGATAGGTTAAATACTGATTGGGCTATGGCTGGTTATACCCAGGGTACCTTCTTTACTGTTTCTCAGCTTAAAGAACAGGAAGTAAATCAGTGGGAAGAAGTACAGAAATTAAACGAAGAAGCTACTCCATCAGTAATGCTCGGGTTTGATATGGATACCAGTGGATATGAAAATCAACTTGCAAATAGTATCAGCGTTTTTAATAAATATGAAAGTGTGCTATTAACAGGTTCTCAGGAACCAGAAGCATTAATTGAAGAAATAAATTCTGAATTAGAAGCGGCTGGTTTTAATGAATTGTTAGAAGAGGCTCAAAGACAGGTTGACGAATATTACAATAACTAATAGCAAAGATTAATTACAAAATCTGGAAAGAAGGAATGATAGTACAGATAAATTCTGTACTATCATTTTTCTACATATTACTAAACAATAAATTTAAATTTTTAGGCTTGATCTCAGCAAAAGGAATGATACTTATAATGAAAAACAAGATAAATACAATGTATATAGTGCATCATAGTCATACTGATATAGGCTATACCGATTTGCAGGAACGTATTATTACTGTTCAGGCAAATTATATTAATACTGTTCTTGAAATTATGAAAAAACCTGAAAATCAAAAATTTCGCTGGAACTGTGAAACATATTATTGTGTTGAAGTCTTCTTAAAACAAGCCACAGAACAACAAAAAAAAGAATTCTTTCAATTAGTAAAAGAAAATAAAATTGGTTTATCTGCAACTTATCTAAATTTTAATGATCTTGTAGACTACCAGATTATTGATGAACGCTTAGATGAAATGGTTAAGAATTTTAATAATAGAGGTATAAACCCCAAAACAGCCATGATTGCTGATATTAATGGTATTTCCATGGGGCAGAGAGATGCCCTCATTAATCATGGCATTGAATTTTTATTTACCAACATCCACTGTCATCACGGCATGTATCCTTTATATCAAAACCAAACAGCATATTTCTGGGAAAATGAAGCAGGTAAAAAAATATTAGTCTGGAATGGTGAACATTATAATCTAGGAAATGTTTTAGGTATCAAGCCAAATCAAATTAAAAACTATATGACAACTATGTATCAGGGTAAAAAAGATGACTATTCAAATTCAATTAAAACTTTAAAAGATAATCTTGATAAATATATTAGAGAATGTGAAGAAAATGGCTATAATTATGATTTTATTATATCATCTGTCTCTGGTGCCTTTACTGATAACGCACCGCCTAATTTAGATATTCTAGAAACTATTGAAAAATACAACCAACAATATCCAGACAGTGTACAATTAAAAATGGTCAGTTTACAGGAATTATACCAATTAATTAAAAATAAACTCACTGATGCACCGGTTTACCGTGGAGATTTAACTGACTGGTGGGCAAATGGTATCGGCGCTGCACCATACCTTGTCAAACATTATAAAGATGCTGTTAGAAAATATCATCTATGCCAGCGTTTAGATCCGGAAATTAAAGACAAGTACCCCAAACAAGCCAAGAAAGCACAAGATAATATTTTATTATATGCAGAACATACCAGTGGACATTCAGCAACAGTTTCAAATCCTTATGAAACAATGGTTTCTAATCTAGAAATTCGCAAAAATAGTTATGCTTCTAAAGCCCATGAATACTCATCTTTCTTGTTGAATAGGGTTACGGAAAATATGGGCGATATAATGCGTTACTATAATACTGAAGGACAAATTAAAGTCATTAATCCGACAAATTTATCTGAAAAAATGCCAGTTGAATTTTATATAGAAACACAGGCTCTTAAAAATGCCAGAGTTGTCAATATTAAAACTGAAGAAAAGATGAAAATCCAAATCTCTGATCATCCACGCGGGGTATTAATTAGTTTTATAGATGAATTTAAGGCTCATGAAACTAAACAATATCGTTATGAAGAAATCCCAGCTATATCAGAATCTATAAATACTAGAAAAGCCTACATAGGTTCAGAAAAAGTTCGCGATATAGTAAATGACTATGACAGTGTTAGTTATAAACTACCATATGAATTTGAAAACAAATGGTTTAAATTAACTTATAGTATTGGAAATGGAATAACAAGTTTTATTAATAAAAATACAGGTAAAGATATGCTGTTGAAAGGAACGATACCCTTTTTCACACCTATATATGAATATACACCTATCAGAAAATCAAAAGATAATCCAACAGCCAGTCCCTTTACCGAAAGACAAATTCTAGGTAGAAATATCCGGGGCAAACACGCCGAATATTTTGCTGGTAAAATTAAAGAAATTAACAATAATGAAAGAGGAGATATTTTTACAACAATTGAATTTGTCTATGACTTACCTGGGACTATCAATTGTGCAGTAATAATGAAGTTTTTTGATGACATACCTAAAATTGACTTTAAACTCCAATTAGGTAAAACAATCAATACTGACATTGAAAGCATCTATTTGCCTTTATCTTTAGATCTTGAAGAAAAGCAATTATATATAAAAAAAGGTACAGAAGAATTTAGGCCAGGCGTCGATCAAATCCCTGGTACCTGTATGGAATATTATGTTTCAGATGTGGGCCTAACCTACACTTCTAAAGATGGTAGTATACTGATATCAACCCCTGACACCTCATTAATGTATATGGGAGAGATGAAACATCATCCAATTAAGCTATGTGATAAAGCTCAAGAAAATAATCAAAGACCAATCTATTCCTGGATTATGAATAATACATGGGAAACAAACTTCTCCATGGACCTTTCAGGTTTTAATGAATTTAGATATTCACTAACTTTATCAAATCACAAAAATATTAAAGATTCATTTAAAAAATTAGAAGAGTTACAATATAAACCCCAAATTTTAAATATATAAATAAGATGGAGGAAAAAAGATGAAGACAAAAGTTATCGGAGAATCATTAGAAAATATTCCCTGGCAGGATAAGCCGAAAGATTATGATGGACCTGTCTGGCGATATAATGAAAATCCAATTATAGAAAGAGATGAACAGCTTAATTCAAATAGTATTTTTAACAGTGCAGTAGTTCCCTATGAGGGCAAATTTGCAGGTGTATTCCGCTGTGACAGCAAATCGGTAAGCATGGATATTTTTGCCGGATTTAGTGAAGATGGAATTAACTGGGATATTGATGATGATGCAGTTGAATTCAAAGGGGCAGACAAAGAAATTTTAAAAAGAGAATATAGATATGATCCTCGAGTCACTAAAATCGAGGATAAGTATTATATTACCTGGTGTAATGGCTATCATGGACCTACTATTGGAGTAGCATATACATCTGATTTTAAAGAGTTTCATCAGTTAGAAAATGCCTTTTTACCATTTAACCGCAATGGTGTTTTGTTTCCAAGAAAAATTAATGGTAAATATGCAATGCTCAGTCGACCAAGTGATAATGGTCATACACCTTTTGGAGATATTTTCTATAGTGACAGCCCAGATATGGAGTACTGGGGCCACCATAGACATGTAATGGGTACATATGAAGGAGATAAATCTGCCTGGCAGTCAACAAAGATTGGTCCAGGTCCAGTTCCAATTGAAACAGAAGAAGGCTGGCTCTTGATCTATCATGGAGTTATAAATACCTGTAATGGCTTTGTTTATAGAATGGGAATTGCAATTCTTGATCTGGACGAGCCCTGGAAGGTGAAATATCGATCTAAAAACTATATTTTAGCGCCTAAAAAGTTATATGAGTGTGTGGGAGATGTTCCAAATGTTGTATTCCCATGTGCATCATTAGTTGATGCTGATACAGGCCGAATAGCAATCTATTATGGTTGTGCTGATACTGTTACTGGACTGGCTTTTACTACAGTTGATGAATTAATTGATTACGCAAAGAAAAATCCACTTGCTGAATAATATTTCAAATTAAAACCTAGGAGAATTTAGACTGATGAAAAAGTATAAGAATAAGGAACTTAAAATTGAAGAACGGGTTAACGATCTTTTAAATAGGATGACTTTAAAAGAAAAAGTGGGTCAATTAAATCAAAAATTATATGGCTGGGATACTTATCAAAGGTCAGGAGATTCTTTTAAATTAACAGAAAAATTCAAGGATGAAGTTAATTTGAGAAAGGGTATGGGTGCTCTTTATGGTCTTTTTAGAGCTGACCCGTGGTCTCGTGTAACTTTCAAAAATGGGATTAGCGCCGAAAAGTCAGCGGAAGTAGCAAATATGATTCAACAATATATTGTTGAAAATACCAGGCTGGGGATTCCAGTTTTGATTTCAGAAGAATGTCCACATGGACATCAGGCTCTGGATGGTACTGTTTTTCCTACAAATTTGGGGATTGCATCTTCCTGGAATCCAGAATTATATCAGAAGGCAATGGCCCAATCTGCTGCAGAAATAAGGTCTAGAGGTGCTCATCTTGCTTTGATTTCTCTTCTTGATATCCTTAGAGATCCTCGCTGGGGAAGGTCAGAAGAATGTTTTAGCGAAGACCCTTATCTTGCAGCCAAAATGACTGAAGCCGCAGTTAGAGGGCTGCAGGGAGAAGACTTGAGTGATTTAAGAGAAAATAACAAAGTTGCAGCAGTAATGAAACATTTTTGTGCCCAGGGAGCCTGTACTGGAGGATTAAATGCAGCACCAGCTTTAATAGGCGAAAGAGAGTTAAGAGAGATTCATCTTCCAGGAGCGATAGCTGGAATTAAAGCTGGTGCTTTAGGAATAATGGCTGCTTATAATGAAATTGATGGAATCCCCTGTCATGCTAATAAATATCTTCTGACAGATATTTTAAGAGAAGAATTTGAATTTGGTGGAATTGTTATGGCAGATGGAACTGCTGTAGATAGACTTTTAGATTTAACAGGGAGTTATGAGAAGTCAGCTGTTTTAGCTCTCAAATCAGGTGTTGACCTTAGTCTCTGGGATACTTCTTTTACTAAACTTGAAGAAGCTGTTAAAAAGAACAGGAATTTAAATAAATATATAGACAGAGCAGTAGTAAGAGTTTTAAAACTTAAATTTCAGCTTGGGTTATTCGAAAATCCATATACAGATCAAAGATTATCAAAGAAAGTGTTTACTACTGATAGAACTAAAAAATTAAACCTACAGGTTGCCAGAGAATCTGTAGTACTTTTAAAAAATAAAGATGATATACTTCCTCTATCAAAAAATATAAAAAGCATAGCTGTATTAGGTCCTAATTCAAACAAACTTTATAATCAGCTCGGAGATTATACTGCTCCTCAAGAAAAAGATAATGGAAGCACAGTATTAGAGGGAATAAGAGAGATCTTGCCTGATAAAATAAAAGTGGTTCATAATTCTGGATGTGGTATCAGAAATGGAGCTAAAAATAATATTAGGCAAGCAATAGAAATAGCTCGTAAAGTTGATACTGTGGTAGTTGTGTTGGGAGGATCAAGCACCCGTGATTTTAACACTAAATTTGATATTAATGGGGCTGCTTTAATAGATGATGAAAATATAAAAATGAATTGTGGAGAAGGAGTAGACCTGGCAAATATAGAATTAGCAGGAGATCAGCTAGAACTTATCAAAGAGATTAAAAAGTTAAATAAAAAGATAATCACAGTACTTATTCAGGGAAGACCTCATGCAATTCCGATGATAGCTAAAAAATCTGATGTATTACTCTGTGCCTGGTATCCTGGTCTGGAGGGTGGCAGGGCAGTTGCTGAAATTATATTTGGTGATTATAACCCTTCTGCTAAATTACCGGTTTCAATACCAGGATCATCATCTCAGCTTCCTATTTTTTATAATCATAAAAAAATAAGCAGTTGTTACATAGATCAAAACAACGAAGCTCTTTATAAATTTGGTCATGGCTTGAGCTATAGTGAGTTTAAATATAGCCAGCTTAAAATTACAGATAGTAAAATTAATATTTCTGAACTAAAGAATAATAAAAGTGTAGGTATTAAATTTAAAATAAAAAATATTAGTGGTATAAAAGGATCAGAAGTTGCAAGATTGTATATTCAGGCAGAAGAAGGCAGCATAACAAGACGAGTTAGGGAGCTTAAAGCTTTTAAAAAAGTTTTATTAAAGCCGGACGAAGAAAAAGAAATAATATTTAATTTAACAAAAGATGAGTTGAAAATCTGGAATATCAGATCTGAGTACGGACTTGAAGTTTCAACTATTAAGATATTTGTTCAAGGAGATTCTAATAACATATTGGAAGGTAAGTTCAAAATAATATAAAACAGAGAGAGGGAATCACATGTATATTTTACCAGAGCCTCAAAAAATAAATATTTCTGATGATAAATTTTACTTACGTTGTGATGCTTCAATTATCATCTCAAAAAATTGTGATTTAAAAGCAAATAATTATGCCAGAATCTTAAAAGAAGATATTCAGGAAAATACCGGATTTTCTTTAGCAATTAGTAGAGGTGAAGCTAAAAAAAATTCAATTTATTTAGGTCTTGATAAAAACTTAAAAGAACAGGGATATAGATTGACTATCTCAAAGAATAAAGTTATAATTCTTGGAGGCAGTGAAACAGCCATTCTTTATGGAATACAGACTCTAAGACAAATTATAGCACAGGAAGCTGCTGTTTTAAGCTGTCTCGAAATTTATGATTATCCTCAAATAGAAAATAGAGGTTTTTATCACGATGCAACACGAGGTAGAATTCCAACTATAGAATATCTAAAGAAATTTGCAGATAAACTAAGCTATTATAAAATAAATCAGTTTCAGTTATATATTGAGCACAGCTTTTTATTTGAAGATTTTAGTGAAGTCTGGCGAGATGATACACCTTTAACTGCAGAAGAAATTATGGAGCTTGATGAATACTGTAAGGATTTAGATATTGATTTAGTTCCTTCTATAGCTTCATTTGGGCATTTATATGAGGTTTTAAGCACAAAAAGTTATGAACATTTATGTGAATTAGAAGCTGCAGCAGAAGAAGAGTTTTCTTTTCTTTCGCGGATGCAGCATCATACTATTGATGCTTCTAATCCTGAAAGTTTAGAGTTTATTAAAAATATGATTTCAGAGTATATGCCTTTATTTAGTTCAGACTATTTTAATATCTGTTCTGACGAAACATTTGATCTTGGTAAGGGAAGAAGTAAAGAGTTAGCAGCTGAAATAGGAACCCAGCAGATGTATATAGACTTTTTAAATGAGCTTGCAGAATTTCTGCTTGAAAAAGGTAAAACTCCAATGTTCTGGGGAGATATTATTTCTAAGTTTCCAGAAAGAATCAATGATTTACCAGAAGAATCAATATGCTTAAATTGGGGATATGCTCCAGAGCAGCGTGAACATGAAACAAAAGTTTTAGCAGAAGCAGGTGCCACCCAGTATTTATGCCCTGGTGTTGGCGGCTGGAATCAAATGATTAACTTAATTGAGTCTTCCTATAAAAATATTACTCTAATGTGTGATTATGCAGAAAAATATGATGCAATTGGAATTTTAAATACAGACTGGGGAGATTTTGGTCATATTAATCATCCTGAATTCTCAACAGCAGGAATGATTTATGGTGCAACATTCTCTTGGAATAATAAAGAAAAAGATTTTGCAGAGATCAATAAAGAAATTTCCCTGCTAGAATTTGGCGATCAGTCAGAAGAGCTGTTATCTTTGATTGCAGAGATTCCAGTTTTAAGTGAATTTGGTTGGGAGTTAGTAGTTAGATTCCAGGAAATGAAACAACTTGACCGTGCTGATGAGATGGTTGCAGAATACTTTGAAGCTTTCGAGCTGGAATCAGTAAAGAAGGCAAATGAAAAACTAGCAGAAAAAATAGATAAACTTTATCAGAATATATCTGATTTAGTTCCTAAGAAAAGAGATATTGTCAAATCCTATATTATTGCTGCTAGAGCTATTTTATTCTTTAATAAACTGGCTTCAGTTATTAACTCTAAAGATTATGCAGGAAGTGAAAATGAAATTTCGGCTACAGAGCTGGCAGTTGATTTAGAATACTGGCTGCAGGATTATAGAAAATTATGGCTTTCTGTTAGTAAGGAGTCAGAGTTTTATCGAATTAGAGATGTAATAATCTGGTATGCTGATTATTTAAGAGGTATAAATTAGAAAAATTATAAATAGAGCTTCTAAATTCATAATTTAATTGAAAGCTCTTAATTTTTACATAGTACTTGTTGATATTTTAATCTATCAGTTAGAATAACTTTAAGTTTTAAGGTGGTAATAATTTATGGAAAATAAATATCTAAGTTATGATGGAGTGTTTTTTAATATTTTTAAGATGATTTATAAGCTGCTATTATTAAATATAATCTGGCTGTTTTTTAGTATTCCTTTAATAACGATTGGGGCTTCAACTACAGCTTTATTTTATTTAAGTGGTAAAATAGTTAGAAAAGAAAATATTAATTCTATTTTTAGTTCTTTCTGGAAGAGTTTCAAGTTGAATTTTAAAAACTCAACAATTATCTGGATCATACTTTTAACAGTTTCTTATTTTATCTTTGTTAATATGATTAATATAAATTTAATGCCAGGCCTGATAGCAAAATATATCTATATTATACAGCTTATAGCTTTGTTTGAAATATTTATTACAACCATGTATATCTTCCCTTTATTGTCTCGCTATCATGTGACAATAATAAATGCGTTTAAAGCATCATTTTTTATTGCCAATCGACACTTTTTAACTACAATAAAATGCCTGATATTTTTTCCTATCTTTTATTTGATTTTTAGCTTGAATAGTTTCTTTGTACTTTTTATTGTAGTATTTTATGCACTCTGGATTTCCTATATTCTTAAGGATAGATTTGTTAAATATGCTCAGGTTTCAGATGAAGATGAAAGATAAACATGATTGACTTTATAGTTTATAATTTTGATTAAATTACAATAATAGTTTAGGAGGTTTTGATAATGAAAATTGAAAGACTTAATAGATTGACTAAGGAAATAAAAGATTATATTTATTCTGAAAAAGTAGAATTAGATAGTTATAAAATAAAAAAATCAGCAGCTAAAAACTTAAATGATTTAAATAAAGATTCATCTCAGTGGTCTGATTATGTATTTGGTGAGCAGGCTGAGGAAAAAGAGCATTTCTGGCTCAAGTTTGATTTTGAAGTACCAGAAAAAATGGACGGAGAAAATCTGGTAGTTATTTTTGAAGATAAATTACCTGAAGCTGTAATTTATGTAGATGGAAAGATTAAGCAGGGAATCGACCAGAATCACAAGGTTGTTGAAATAACTAAAAAAGCGGAAGCAGGAAAAAATCATACTGTTTATTTGCATGGCTATAATGGTACCTGGCAGGCTAATAAAAGAGGTGGTTTTGCCGGATTTAAAGACGGGAAGATACGCGTTAAGGCTAAGTTAAGTATTTTAAATCCCAAAATTGAAAAGCTGTATTATGATCTTAAAGTTCCTCTGGAAGCAGCCAAAGTTAATGATGACAATCAGAAGATTCAACTGGATATAATAAATTATCTTAATACAGCGGTTAACTTACTTGATCTGAGAAAAGCTTATTCTGAGAGCTTCCATCAGTCAGTAGATAAAGCAATTAATTACTTGGAAGAACAATTTTATAATGGCTACTGTGGTGATGATGATGTAATAACTCATTGTGTTGGCCATACTCATATTGATGTTGCCTGGTTATGGACCTTAGAACAAACTCGTGAGAAAGTAACCCGCAGTTTTTCTACAGTATTAAATCATATGGAAGATTATCCTGATTATGTATTTATGTCAAGTCAGCCTCAGTTATATAAATATTTAAAAGAAGAACAGCCAGAACAGTTTAATAGAATTAAAGAAAAAGTTAAATCAGGCCAGTGGGAAGCTGAAGGTGCAATGTGGCTGGAAGCTGACTGTAATATTTCTTCTGGTGAATCTTTGATCAGACAGATTTTATTTGGAACCAGATTCTTTAGAGATGAGTTTGGGGTAGAAAATAAAGTGTTATGGCTGCCGGATGTATTTGGCTATAGTGCTGCTTTACCACAGATTTTAAAGAAGTTTGGTATTGATTATTTTATGACTACTAAATTAAGCTGGAACGAATATAATAAAATTCCTTATGATACCTTTAACTGGCAGGGGATTGATGGTTCTCAGGTTCTCTCGCATTTTATCACAACAACTGACTATGATTCTGAAGGATTCTTTACAACCTATAACGGTATTTTAAAGCCTTCTCAGGTAAAGGGTGCCTGGCAGCGATATCAGCAGAAAAATATTAATAATGAGGTATTATTTGCTTACGGCCATGGAGATGGTGGGGGTGGAGTTACAAAGGGTATGCTCGAAAATGCTAAAAGACTGGAAAAAGGTATTCCAGGTGTACCTAAGGTAAAAAGAGGAAGCTCATGTGAATTCTTTGAAGACCTTGACAATAGATTAAAAGAAGAAAGTCAGGTACCAAAGTGGGTAGGAGAATTGTACCTTGAATACCACCGCGGAACCTATACTTCTATGGCAAGAAACAAAAAATATAACCGTAAAAGTGAATTCTTATATCAAAACCTTGAATTCTTTAGTGTTTTAAAGGATGCACTGCTTGATTCTGAAGATTACCCTCAGCAGGAAATTAATGCTGGTTGGGAAACAATATTATTAAATCAGTTCCATGATATTATTCCAGGGACTTCAATCAAACCTGTTTACGAAGAATCTAAAGAACAGTATTTAGAGATTATAGAAAAAGGTCAAAAATTATTAGATCAGAGCATTAATGATATTGCAGCTGCAATCAATGTAGAGAGCGATTCTATAGTTGTCTTTAACCAGTTAGATTTTAATAGAGATGACGTTGTTGAGGTAGAATTACCGGCTGGAGTTGAATTTATAAAGCTCTATGATGGCGAGAAAGAAGTAGCAGTTCAGTACCTGGAAGATGATTTAGAAGCTAAGAAAATTATCTTTACAGCTCAGTCAATTCCTGCTAAAGGCTTTAAGGTCTTTAACTTTGAAGAGATAGAGGCTGCAGCTGAAGTAAAAGAAAACGAACTTAAAATTAATAGTAAAGAAATGGAGAACTCCTTCTTTAAGATTAAATTTGATGATAACGGAAATATTGATTCTATTTATGATAAAAAAGCAGCAAGAGAAGTTCTTCAAGAAGGCGAAAAGGCAAATGTACTGGCTGCTTTTGAAGACAAACCTCATAACTGGGATGCCTGGGATATTAATATTTATTACCAGGAAAAACGCTGGGAAGTTAATGATCTAGAAAAGATTGAAGTGCTGGAAGAAGGTCCAGTTAGAGCTACTGTTAAGCTTACCAAGCAATTCCTGGATTCTAAGATTGAACAGTTGGTTCAGATTTATAGTGATCTTGACAGAATAGATTATGATACAACTATTGACTGGAAAGAAGAACAGGTATTACTGAAGGCGGAATTCCCTGTTGATATTCACAGTAATAAGGCGACCTACGAGATTCAGTATGGTAACCTGGAGAGAAACACCCACTCTAACACGAGCTGGGATAAAGCACAGTTTGAAGTTGTCGGCCATAAATGGGCAGATATCTCTGAAGATAATTATGGAGTTAGTTTATTAAACGACTGCAAATATGGTTATGATATTCAGGGAAGTACAATGAGATTAACTTTACTTAAATCTGCAAAAGATCCTAACGAAGCTGCTGATAGAGAGATCCATAAATTCAAATATTCCTTATATCCTCATCAGGGTGACTGGAAAAAAGCAGACACAGTTAAAGAAGCATATAAGTTAAATCAGCCTTTATTTAACCGTGTTTTAGAGAAACAGGAAGGTAAATTAGAAGATAATTATT
Source organism: Halanaerobium sp. ST460_2HS_T2 (assembly GCF_003337665.1). NCBI lineage: Bacteria > Bacillati > Bacillota > Clostridia > Halanaerobiales > Halanaerobiaceae > Halanaerobium > Halanaerobium sp. ST460_2HS_T2. The sequence continues at coordinate 305,959 of NZ_QPJF01000001.1, read as the reverse complement.
CCTTTATTGAACTTAGAGATGAGAATGTAATTTTAGAGGTAGTTAAAAAAGCAGAAGATAGTAATGATATTATTATCAGAGTTTATGAAGCTTATAATAGAAGAACAAATACTTCAATTAAAGTTAATAGAGACCTGAGCAAAGTTTGCGAATGTGATCTACATGAAAGTGAAATTGAAGAATTAGAGATTAACGAGAATGAGTTTGAATTTACTATCAAACCATATGAAATCAAAACATTTAAATTGAGTTTATAGAAAGGATGTTTTAAGATGGATAAGTTTCCTAAAAGACGCCCGGCTAAAGAAGATCGTTGTTTTAGCAGTAAGGCGGTAGAGGAAAAGATTAAAGAAGTAGTTGATTATATTCAGGATGAGGAATTAGCCTGGTTATTTAATAACTGCTATCCAAATACTTTAGATACCACTGTTAATTATAAGGAAAGTAAGGGGGAGCCTGACAGCTATGTAATTACAGGTGATATAGATGCAATGTGGCTTCGAGATTCTACCGCTCAGGTCTGGCCTTATCTTCCTTTAATTAGTGAGGATCAAAAGTTAAGAAAAATGATTAAAGGCTTAATTAGAAGGCAGGCAGAGTTTGTTTTAAGAGATCCATATGCCAATGCTTTTTATTGGGATGGAGAACAGAAGACTCCATTTATTGAGGATCAGCCAAAACCAAAGCCTGGTGTTCACGAAAGAAAGTGGGAAATTGACTCTCTCTGTGCTGTGGTTCGCCTAATTGATGGCTATTATCAGCAGTGTCAGGATCAATCTATTTTTACTGATGAACTTGATCAGGCAATGCGCTTAATTTATAAAACTTTTAAGACAGAACAGCGAAAAAATGATGAAAGCGACTACTTTTTTGTCAGAGAGACAACTGAAATGATTGAATCAGCAACCTTTAATGGAACAGGCCGTCCAACTAGAAAAGTAGGTTTGATTCATTCTGCTTTTAGACCCTCTGATGATGCAACTTTATTTTCTTATCTAATTCCGTCTAATCTTTTTGCAGTATCTGCTCTGAGAAAGTTAAATAAACTTTACTCAGAAGAACTCGCTGATGAAGAGTTTGCTGCAAGCTGTAATAAGCTTGCTGATGAAGTTGAAACAGCAGTTGAGAAATATGGAATGTTTGAGCATCTAGATTATGGCAAAATATATGCTTATGAGGTAGATGGTTTTGGTAATAGATTATTTATGGACGATGCCAATATTCCTTCTTTAATCTCTCTAAATTATCTTAGCATTCATGAAGATGAGGATGAGATTTATAAAAATACAAGAAACTTCTTATTAAGTGATGATAACCCTTTCTTTCTTAAGGGAGAACATGCAGAAGGTCAGGGGAGTCCACATTCTGGCAAGAAGAATATCTGGCCAATGGGAATTATCCTGAGAGCTCTAACTAGCAGTGATAAAGAAGAGATTATTGGGTGTTTAAAAATGCTAAAATCAACTCATGCAGAGACCGGCTTTATGCACGAATCATTTAATAAAGATAATCCAGATGAATTTACCAGAGATTGGTTTGCTTGGGCAAATACTTTGTTTGGAGAGTTAATATTAAAGATCTATAATGAAAATAGAGAGATCTTAAATAAAATATAGGAATTTACTGCAATCCTCGTTGGTTATTTCAACGAGGATTATTTTTAAACAATCTCATAATATTATTATAAATTCACTCTATCTTAAGAATAAGATTGTAGATCAATTAAATAATCACTATTTGTTTTCCTAATCTAATAATGCTAAAATTTATATATAGATTATCTTAAAAACTAAGCATTCAACGGAGGAATATGATGTCAATTAAAGTTAAAGATATTTTAGGCTTAAAAATATTTAAAGACTCAGAATTAATAGCCGGCGAAAATGGAGTGGAGAAGATTGTTAAAAGTGCTTCTTTAATGGAGGTTCCAGATATTTATCCTTATCTGGAGGCTCACAATATACTTTTAACTACTCTTTTTCCAATTCATCAGAATGAGAATGCCCAGAAAGAATTACTACCTAAACTTAATAAAAAAGAAATCTCAGCAATCTGTATTAAACCAGGAAGATATGTAGAAAGTATTCCCGAAATTATGATTGAACAGGCAGAAAGTTTAAATTTACCTCTTATTAGACTTGGTGATAATGCCAATTTATCAACTATGGCCAACAAAATACTTGAGTTATCTTTAGATAAACATTTAAGCACTCTGGAGTTTAGGAATAATATCCATGAAAAGTTGATGGATCTTTTTTTGAAGGGTAAAAGTTTAGATTTTTTGGTTAATAGTCTTGCTGAAATGATTAAAAATCCAGTCATTTTAAGTGATACTGATTTTAAAACAATTTCTATTTCTAAAGATTTGAAAGATAAGAATATAGAGTTTATTTTTCCGAATAATGATAGAACTATTTTTAATAAAAAATTAAAATTACAAATTGATGATCATATAATATATAAAGAAAACTTAATAACCCATCCAATTAAGGCAGGAAATCAGTGTTTTGGTTATTTACTGACTCAAAAGGGTTATCTGGACCCGGAAAATCTTCAGCTAGCGATAGAACAGGCTTCATTGCTGATAGCTTCTGTATTTTATAAGAATAATGCAGTCTTAGAAAAAGAAAAGAATTTTCAGGATGCATTTATTAGAAATATTCTACAGGGTAAAATAAAGTCCCAGATTGAAGCAATAGAAAAAGCAAGGGCTTTTGGCTGGGAATTAGAGTTCCCACAAATTATGATGATTATTAAGATTTTTACTGAAGATGAGGTTAAAAAGAAAAAATACTATGAAAAAATTTTAAATAATGATCAAATTGAAAAGGTGTTTAATCAGAGTTTATCAATTTATCAGGATAAGATAAAGACTATTTATATTAATGATTCTCTTGTTGTTTTTATTAATGCAATATTTGATAAGCGAATTCAGAAAAACTTAAAAGATGTGGGAGAAAAAATAATTGATAAAATAGATGTTAACTCAAAAGTTGGAGTAGGAATATCTCAGGTAATAAAAAGTATTGATCGTTTTCCTGCGGCTTACAAAATTACAGAAAAAAATCTCGATATTGCCAGAATTTTAGAACAGAATTCATTTGTGATGAAATATGATGAATACGAAATATTTAATCTGATTGATAAAATTAGTGATTTTGAGCTTTTAAACTCATTTCTTGATAAAAAACTGGGAAAGTTAATTAGACATGAGAGAGAAAGTGAAATGAATTTGATTGAAACTTTAAGAGTTTTAATTGATAATAATTTTAATTTAAAAAAATCAGCCAAAGCCATGTATCTTCATTATAATACAATGCGCTATCGGGTAGAAAAGTTAAAGGATTATGGAATAAACATTGAAGATGGCTACCAATTAGCAGAGATAGTTTTTGCCTATAATATTCACCTCTGGTTAAAAGCAAATGATCAACTGAGGCTTTAAAAACTTGATTATTCTACTTTTATATATCAAATAACAACAAAACAACTCTTAAATTACATTTCTTTGTCACAATGTGCTAAAGAAATGTAATTTTTTTTGTCGCAAATTTATGATGATTAAAAATTCAGACAGTGTTATCATTTAATTAAGCTAAAAATAAAGATTAAAGAAAAAATTTTGAATAATATTTATTTTAAAATTTAAAACATGGAGGAATTAAAATGAAAACTATTAATGTAGAAGCAAAACCTTATGAGTATCAATTCAAAACTGATGAGACTGCTCTAGTAATTATTGATATGCAAAGAGATTTTTGTGCTGCAGGTGGATTTGGAGAAAAGCTGGGTAATGATATCAGCCCTACCCGGGAAATAATTAAACCGCTGCAGAAAGTTTTGGCTGCAGCTAGAGATAATGAGATGCTGGTTATCCATACCCGGGAAGGCCATAGACCTGACTTATCAGACTGTCCTCCCAGCAAGTTAAAGAGAAGCCGCCGTCAGGGAGCTGGAATCGGCGATGAGGGCCCAATGGGTAGAATACTCATCAGAGGAGAATATGGTCATGATATTGTTGATGAACTTCAACCTGCTGAGGGAGAACCTGTAATCGACAAGCCTGGTAAAGGAGCTTTTTATAAGACTGATTTAGGACTAATTTTACAGAATAAAGCCATCAAAAATTTAATTGTTGCTGGAGTTACGACTCATGTTTGTGTACAGACTACAATCAGGGAAGCAAATGATCGGGGTTATGACTGCCTGCTTTTAGAAGACTGCTCAGCAGCCTTTGATCCCCAGGATCATGAGGACTCAATTAGAATGATTCATCAGCAGGGAGCAATTTTTGGCTGGACAACTGAATCTCAAAATTTACTTGCTGCTATTAATGAGGAGGTAAAGTAAATTGGCAAATAAAAACAATTCTGCTCAGTCGGTTCATTCTAAAAAAGGAACCCCTTTATTTGTAAAGGGAGATTTAAACGGATTTTTTGGTCTTTTTACTAATGTGTTAACTAACTTTTTAGCAGCAATTGGTTTACTGGTTTTTGCAATAAATATGCCGGATGATATTGTTTATGGAAATATTGTCCCTGGGACAGCAGTTGCAATTGGTCTTGGAGGGATAATTTTAGCCTATCAGGCGAAAAAACTTTCACTTGAGGAAGAGAGAAATAATGTGACAGCAATGCCCTATGGTTTAAGTGTTCCTCACTATTTTGTAGTGGCTTTTGCAGTGATGCTGCCTGTATATTTAAATACCAACGACTGGGTTTTAGCCTGGTCTGTAGGGATGAGCTGGAATCTGATTCAGGGTGCAATTATGACCATTGGTGCTTTTGTTGGCCCCTATATTCAAAAATATGTACCAAGGGCGGCAATGCTTGGTTCATTAGCAGGACTGGCACTGACTTTTATTGCGATGAATCCGATTGGAGAAGTTTTTACTACTCCCTATATAGGATTATTAACCTTTGCTATAGTTATAGTTGGCTGGTTTGCCCGTCAAAAATTCCCTGGTAATATACCTGCAGGTTTAATGGCAATTATTATAGGTACAGTTGTAGCCTGGCTTAGCGGCTACATGAGTGTGGCTGAAGTTCAGGAAGCAGTGGGTGGATTTAGAATTGCAATGCCCAAATTTTTCTTGGGAAATTTAGTTAATGGGTTCGAATATCTGGCTCCTTTTCTACCGGCTGCAATTCCCCTTGCTATTTATGACTTCTTAGAGAGTTTAGATAATTTAGAAAGTGCGGAAGTGGCAGGAGATGTTTATCAGACAGGAAAAGCAATGCTGGTTCCGGGACTTTTAACCTTGCTGGGGGCAGTTTTAGGTAGTCCTTTTCCAACAATTCTTTATATTGGTCATCCAGGCTGGAAAGAGGCAGGAGCAAGAGTTGGTTATTCACTGGCAACAGGAGCCTGTATTTTAGGTGTTGCTCTACTTGGACTGTTACCATTAGTTTTAACAATTATTCCACTGGTTGCTTTACTGCCAATTTTAATCTATATTGCAATGGTCATTGGTTCTCAGGCTTTTGCTGCAACTGAGAAGAGGCATATGCCGGCTCTGATTTTAGCTTTTATGCCATTTGTGGCCAACTTTGTTATAACTCAGATCGATAATGCTTTAAATGCTGCCGGAGTAGATTTAGCTGAACTTGGAACACAGACTTTAATAGATGCCGGGATTCCTTATACTGGCTGGGAAACGCTGGGAGCAGGTAATATTTTAGTTGGTATGATGTTAGCCTCTATAGTAATCTTTATTATAGACCGTAAGTTTAAAGTTGCCTCAGCTTACAGTCTTGTTACGGCAATATTATCATTTTTCGGTTTTATTCATGCAAGTAAAATTTCTTTTGGTAGTGCACCAATGGTTGCTTTAGGTTATTTCTTAGTTGCTGTTTTCTTATACCTAATGGAGTTTTATAATCCAGAAAAAAGTCAGGCTTAACTTAAATAAATTAGAGGAGGGAGTATGATGCTAAAGCAAAATCAAAAAATTGTTGATGCTCTCTCCCTTAGTTTAGATTTTGAAGAAAAATTATTAACTGGTAATTTAAATTTTAAAATACACAGCATTTATAATCGGGTAATTAATTTAATTGATGAACTTGATGATCTCTATTCAATAGTTTTAAGAACAATTGATAATGCTCCCCATACTTTAAGAATTAATTCAGCTATGAGCTTTAAAAAAAGAAATATCATCAGGCAGGATAAAATACAAATCTCTGATAATAAATTATTTATTTCCAATAAATTAGTTATAGAACTTGCGAAATATAATCTTTTTAAGAGTCGGCTGCAGGATAAAATGAAATTAGAGTCAGATATTTTAAAAAGAAATTTAAAAGAGTGTTTTAGCATAATAAGAGATCAGGGCAGTTCAGGTGGAGCAAAGTATTTTTACCAAAAAAGATTTACCATCCACACACTGGGAGAAAAACCTGGTACTATTGAAAGAGAGTTTGCAGATAGAATTGAAAAATATATTATCGTGGAGAGTAAAAAGCCAGAGAAAATAATTGGGTTTGGGATGGGATTAACTCCCTCCGGGGATGATTTTCTTTCAGGTTACTTTCTGACAATGGCTTTTTTGAATAATAATTATTCGGAAAAAGTTTTTAAGAATTTAAAATTAAATCTAGCAAGAATAGAGGTCTCAACTACAGTTATCAGCCGGGCAATGCTTAACAGAGTTCTTGAATTAAAAACCAGAGAAAACATAAAAAACTTAATTCTATCTTTAAATGCAGAGGGCCCAAGATTTAGATCATATCTCAAAGAAGTACTAAAAATTGGATCGTCTTCTGGCACTGATATTTCAATCGGAATTATGACAGCTTATCAGGAGATATTATTAAATATGGAAGATGGAGGTTAAAAATGTATTCTAAAACTTTAATTAAAAAAGATAGTTATTATGATTCGGTAACTTTAATGTCGCTTTCTAATAAAATATTGGAGATTGATGGAGTAGAAGATGCTGTTGTTTCAATGGGGACAGCAATGAATAAAGATTTATTAAATAATATTGAAATGGCAACAGCAGAGTCAGAGGCGGCTGAAGAAAATGATTTAATTATTGCCATCAAAGCTGAAGATGAAGCAAAATATAAGGCAGCTTTAGAAAAGGCAGAAGAACTTTTAGCAAATAAAGAAGACAAAGAGGGAGAAAAAAAGGAAGTTAAAGCAAAAACTATTAATTCAGCTTTAAAAGAATTTCCGGAAGCTAATCTGGCAGTAATATCAGTTCCCGGCCAGTATGCTGCTCGGGAGGCAAAGATAGCTTTAAATAAAGGGTTAAATGTTATGCTTTTTAGTGATAATGTAAGTGTTGAAGCAGAAAATGAGCTAAAAATTATGGCTGCAGAGAAAGGACTGCTTTTAATGGGACCTGATTGTGGTACTGCTGCCATCAATAATAAAGGGCTCTGTTTTGCCAATAAAGTAAAAAAAGGAAATATTTCTCTGGCTGCAGCCTCAGGTACAGGTCTTCAGGAAGTAATGGTTCAGATTGACAAACTTGGTGGTGGAGTTGCTCAGGCAATTGGAACTGGAGGCCGTGATCTTAAAAAGGATATCGGTGGGAAGATGATGATCCAGTCCATTAAGGCTCTGGCTCGTGATTCTCAGACTGAGGTAATTACTTTAATTTCTAAACCGCCAGCTAAAGAAGTAGAAGCAAAGATTTTAGATATTTTAGCTGAAGTAGATAAAAAAGTTGTTATCTGTTTTTTAGAAAGTGAAAGAGAAAGTGATGATTCTAAGATTGTATTTGCTAACACCTTAAAAGAGGCGGCTCTAAAATCTGTGAAAGCGGCAGGAATTACAGTTGAAAAAGGAGCTGAAGCAGATGAAAAATTAAAAAATGAAATAAAAGCAGCAAAATCTAAGTTAACCCAGGAACAGAAATATTTAAGAGGCTTATTTGGCGGCGGCACTCTCTGTGCAGAAGCACTCTATATATTAAGAGATAAAGTTGGTCAGATTAAAAGTAATATTGCTAAAAATGCAGAAGAAAAGCTTGATGATATAAATAATTATCAGGGGAATGTACTTTTGGATATGGGAGAAGATGAGTTTACAGTTGGGAAACCCCATCCCATGATTGAGCCTTCCTTAAGAAATGAAAGAATCATTAGAGAGGCTGAAGATCCAGAAGTTGGAGTTATTTTACTTGATATTGAACTGGGTTTTGGCTCTCATTCTGATCCGGCAGGGGTTACTGTTAAAGCAATTAAAGAAGCAAAGGAAAATGCTGCTGGAAAAAATAGAAAACTAATATTTGTAGGTTATATCTGTGGAACTGAATCTGATTATCAAAACTACAGTCAGCAGGCCAAAAAACTTAGAGAAGTTGGAGTAATTCTGGCAGATAATAATGTTCAGGCAGCAGAAATAGCTGCTGAGATTCTGGCTTAGGAGGTATAAAATGTCTAAAATAAATGAATTATTTGCAGAAGAATTAAAAGTAATAAATATTGGTAACCCAAATTTCAAAGAGGATCTGATGGCTCAGGAGGTTGAAGTAGTTGATTTAGATTGGCAGCCACCCGCAGGAGGAAAAACAGAGTTGATCGAAGCTCTGGACAGCTTAAGTGAACATCAGACAGAAATTTCTGAGGCCAATCAAAAGGTAGTAGAAATTCTAAAGACATCTCAGGCCAGACTGGTTGATATAGACCAGGCAATTGATGTGGTTCCTGGAATGAAAAAGAATTTAATTCTACATGCAGGCCCCCCTATAGAATGGGAGGAAATGTGTGGACCGATGGAAGGAGCGGTAATTGGTGCTCTAATTTACGAAGGACTGGCAGAAGATGAGGAATCAGCAAGAAAACTGGCAGCTTCTGGTGAAATAGAATTTGCTCCCTGTCATGAACACAGTGCAGTTGGACCGATGGCTGGAGTAATGTCAGCCTCGATGCCAGTTCATATAATCGAAAATTCCAAGTATGGAAACAAGGCCTACTGTACAGTTAATGAGGGTTTGGGTAAAGTCTTAAGGTATGGAGCTTTTAGTGAAGAAGTTATTGAAAGATTAAAGTTTATCGAAGAGACCTATGCCCCAGCTTTAAAGAAAGCTCTTGCTTTAACAGATCAGGGAGTTGATTTAAAGACTATAATTTCTCAGGCTCTGCATATGGGGGATGAATGCCATAATCGGAATAAGGCATCTACTAGTCTTTTCTTTAGAGAAATTACTTCCTATTTTTTAGAGGCAGATTTAGAAAATTCTGTTCTGGAAGAATCCTTAAAATTCATTAAAGAAAATGACCATTATTTTTTGAATCTGTCAATGCCTACCTGTAAGGTTGCTCTGGATGCAGCCCACGGTGTGGAAAATTCAACCCTGGTTACTACTATGGCCCGGAATGGAGTAGAATTTGGCTTAAGGATCAGCAGTTTGGAACCAAACCAGTGGTTTACAGGTCCGGCTCAGATGGTCAAGGGATTACTTTTTCCCGGTTACACTGAAGAAGATGCAAGCCCCGATATAGGTGACAGCACCATAACTGAAACCATGGGACTTGGTGGATTTGTAATGGGTGGAGCACCGGCAATTGTGCAGTTTGTTGGTGGTACAGTTGATGATGCGATTAATTACAGTAAAGAGATGTATGAGATAACTGAAGGTGAAAATAATAATTTTTCAATTCCAAACCTTAACTTTAGGGGTTCAGCGATTGGAATTGATGTGATGAAGGTAATAGAAAGTGGCAGACTGCCGATTATCAATACAGGTATGGCCCATAAGGTTGCTGGAGTAGGTCAGGTTGGAGCTGGAATTGTAAATCCACCTGTTGAATGTTTTGAAAAAGCAATTGTTGCTCTAAGTCAAAAAATCGCAGGGAGTGAAATCGAATGAGCAGAATAATGCTGGCCCTGGGGGGGAATGCACTGGGCAGTAGTCCTCAGGAGCAGCTTCAGATAGTAAAAAAATCAGCCAGCTCGGTTGTAGATCTAATTGAACAGGGACATGAAGTAGTTGTTGCACATGGCAATGGACCTCAGATTGGTATGATTAATCTGGGAATGGAGGTTGCTGCTAAAAATGACGAAAGAGTGGAAGCAATGCCGCTTCCCGAAAGTGGTGCGATGAGCCAGGGATATATAGGTTATCATTTGCAAAGCGCTATTGGGTCGGAATTAAGAAAGAGAAAGATTAGTAAAGAAGTAGCAACCATTGTTACTCAGGTTCTGGTGGACGAAAATGACAGATCATTTCAAAATCCTACCAAACCTATTGGAGCCTTTTATAGCAAGGAACAGGCAGAAAAATTAAAAGCAGAAAAAGGTTACCAGATGATCGAAGATTCTGGTCGAGGATATAGAAGAGTAGTACCTTCTCCCAAACCTTTAGATATTATTGAAAAGAAATCAGTAATTTCATTATTAAATAATGATCACCTTGTAATTACAGTTGGTGGTGGTGGGATACCTGTTATTCAAAGAGAAGGTCATCTAAAAGGTGTAGAAGCCGTAATAGATAAAGACCTGGCCAGTGAGAAAATGGCAGAGATAATTGATGCCGATTTTCTCTTTATTTTAACTGCAGTTGATCGAGTTTGCATTAATTTTGGAAAAGCTTCCGAAAAAGAGTTAACAGAAATGTCAGTTGAAGAAGCTTATAATTATATTAATCAGGATCAGTTTCCTGCTGGAAGTATGCTGCCAAAAGTTAAATCAGCTGTAAAATTTGTTCAGTCTAAAGCAGGTAGAAAGTCTATAATTGCTTCTTTAGAAAAAGCGGAAGCAGCACTCCTGGGTAATAGTGGTACTATAGTTTATGCTGAATAAATAAAAAATATATTCTGTCGATAAAAGAATCAACTGGCATAATAGTAATGTTTTGTTTTGGCTATTATAGTAAATTTAGGGGGATCAGAATGGAAAAGTCTTATGGAAAGCTCTGGGTCAAAGGCGACTGGAATGGTTTTTTTGGCCTATTTACAAATATACTGACAAATGTACTGGTTCTGGCCGGTCTGTTAGTCGGTGCAGTAAATATGCCAGAAAATATTGTTTATGGTAGAATAATACCTGCAGTTGGACTTGCCCATTTAATTGGAAATCTTTATTATGCTTTCGCAGCTAAAAGGCTGGCAAATAAAGAGAAGAGAGATGATGTAACTGCTTTAGCTTATGGAGTGAGTGTTCCCCATATGTTTATTGTAGTTTTTCTGGTGATTGGACCTATTTATTGGCAGACTGATAACGCTACTCTTGCCTGGCAGGCCGGAATGGCCTGGGTATTTATTGAAGGGCTGGTTGAACTTGCAGGAGCATTTATTGGACCGTATTTGAGAAAAATAACTCCGCGTTCTGCAATTCTGGGTACTCTGGCCGGGGTTTCAATTGCTCTGATTGCTATGCGGCCTTCAATGCAGATTTGGGAAACACCTTATATCGGTTTTGTATCTCTAATTATTATTCTGATCGGTTGGTTTGGAAATAAAAAGTATCCCTATAATATTCCTGCTGGTCTGGTAGCAATAGTCGTATCAACTTTAATTGCCTGGTTGACAGGTTTTATGAGTTTTTCTGCTCTTCAACAAACAGTGAGTCAATTTCAATTTTCTTTTCCGTTTCCCTGGGTTAAAGATTTATTTAAAGGTTTTAGCCAGATAGCTCCCTATTTAGCTACTGCCATTCCCCTGGGTATTTACAATTTTTTTGAAACAATGAGTAATGTTGAAAGTGCAAGTGCGGCTGGTGATGATTATAACACTCGCGAAGCAATGCTTGTAGATGGAATGGGTAGTATTATTGGCTCTATTTTTGGCAGTGTATTTCCAACGGCTGTTTATATCGGTCATCCTGGCTGGAAGAAGGTGGGAGCAAGAATTGGATATTCCATAGCTTCGGGTGTGGCTATTTTTATGGTCTGTATTCTTGGAGTAATTCCACTTCTGCTCGACATTATTCCGTTAGTAGCTTTAATTCCAATTCTATTATATATTGGACTAGTCATTGGTTCTCAGGCTTTTCAGACTACTCCGCCAAAGCACGCCCCTGCTATTGTAGTTGCAATAATACCCTGGCTTGCAAATTGGGCCAATACCTTAGTTGATAATACCTTGAGTGCTGCTGGAACTTCGGCTTCAGAACTGGGGTATCAGGCACTTGCTGCTAATAATATCGTCTATCAGGGAATGAAATCACTTGGATCAGGTGCTATAATTACTGGAATGATCTTAGGAGCTATTGTAACATTTATAATTGAAAATGACTTTAAAAAGTCTGCTATTTATGCTTTCATTGCTGCTGTATTGTCATTTTTTGGTGTGATTCATTCTTCTAATCTCGGGTTTGCAGTTGCTGGGCAGGAAGCATTAGCATATATTATTATGGCAGTTATTTTAATGCTAATTTCATATAATAATAGAAGCAGTAAAAATTAGTTCGAAAAAATAATTAAATAATACACTTTGCAAAAACGAGGATTTGTCTTTAAAGGCAGATCCTCTTTCAATTTTAGCTAAAATATTCAATTTATAGTTAAATATAAAAATAGGGGTGTTCAGAAGTGGAGTTTTTATGCTATAATCAATAATGTAATTAATTTTAAATTTATAAATAAATATTCTTAGAATTGGGGGCGATAATGATTAACAATTATGATGTACTGGGCAGCTTGAATAATTTACAGCAGTGGATGCTGCTTAATCACAAAAGCCATAAATTGATTTATTTAATCGGGCTTTTATTTTTAGCAGCTTTTATAGTTAAGACAATAACAGATAAGTTTAGAATTCCCAGTGTAGTTGGGTATATTCTTTTAGGGACACTTTTTAGTCAGAGTGTAGTTGGTAATCTAAGCTTTATATCTAAGGAATTTTTGGCCTGGCATAACTATCTGCTAAACACACTAAATTTTATTACAGTTTTAGCAGTTTCGTTTATCTCATTTGGAATTGGAACCTCTCTTTACATAAAAATATTAAAACAGCTGGAGTTTGAATTAACTTTGATAGTTATTTTCGAATCCATAGGTGCTTTTGTTTTAGTATCAGGAATAATGCTTTTATTAGGTAAAGATCTTTTTGTGGCTATTCTGTTTGGGACGATTGCTACTGCAACAGCTCCAGCGGCCACAGTAATGGTTTTAAAAGAATATGGAATACCGGGAGAGTTTTCCGCAACTTTAATGGTTGTACTTGCACTGGATGAATTTCTTGCTTTATTGATTTTTTCTTTTATGGAACCTCTGTCCTATATCCTGGCTTCTCCAGAAATAGAACTAACAATAACTAATATTCTAATTGAACCTTTTGTTAGAGTTGTAGCGGCAATCTTGCTCGGTTTGATACTAGGTTATATTTCTCAGCATTTGATGGTTAATTGTGATTCAGAAAACAGAAAAATTTTATTAATTCTGGCAACGATAATTGGTACCACGGCCGCTGCTGTTTTCTTGCGTATTTCACCCCTGTTTGCTAATTTAACGGTAGGCTTTGTTTATAGGAATATCCCCAAAAGAAGGTTAAATGTTTCTGATAAGATTGATATACTAACTGTGCCGCTGCTGGCAACTTTCTTTATTCTGGCTGGAACCAAAATTGATATTAGTAATTTATTTAATAAGAGCTTTTTGCTAATTGCCTTTGCTTATACTTTTATGAGAGTAATTGGAAAAGTTGGAGGAGCTCATCTGGGTGCAAAGCTCTCGTCAGCCCCCAGGCATGTAGAAGACTATATAGGGTTTGGTTTGATCCCTCAGATTGGGATCACAATTGATTTAGCCTTTATAATTCAGAAAGATTTTATCCATATACCAGGTAATGTTGCCAATATTTCAATGTTAATCTTAAATGTTATTTTATTTACCTCCATTTTCACTGAAATTTTTGGTTCGCTGGCAACAGAATATGCATTAATTAAATCTGATGAAATGAAAACTAAAATGGGTTGGAGCTTTCTGGAGGGAGAATAATCTTGCTAAGTATTACAGTAGGTTTTATAATTTTAATAACTTTAATAATCTTAAAAGTAAGTATAGTAGTTGCTGCTCCAATATCATCAGCAGTAATTTTATTCTTAAATAATTTAAATATCTTAGAAATCTTAAATAATCAGTATTTACCGGGTTTTGCTTCTTTTGTTCAGGATTACCTTTTTATATTTCTGTTGAGTGCTCTGCTGGGAAAGATTATGGAAGAATCTGACGATGCAACAGCAATCGGAGAATTTGTGCTGGATGTCCTGTCACATCGCTATGCTGCAGTTGGTATCTTTTTTGCCAGTGTACTTTTATCGATCGGGGGTATTTCGGCATTTGTGCTGATCTTTACTATTTATCCGATTGCCAGAAAGGTTTTTGAAGAAGCGGGATTACCCAAATCATTGATAATTGCTTCGATTGCAGGTGGAAATGTTATTGTGGGTCTATCTTTGCCGGGAAGTCCTCAGGTTCATAATTTAATTATGATGGATTATTTAAACACATCTGCTCTGGCAGGTTTTGGTTTGGGTCTGGCTGGAATTTCAGCTGGTTCTGCAGCTGCAATTGCATATTTAAGATATAGAAGTAGATCGATGTTATCTGAGAGCAGTAAACTGAATGACAGGATTTTAAAAAAACCTGATTTAAACAAACTTGTCAATTTTTTAACAGCAATGCTGCCGCTTTTAGTAGTATTTATTTTTCTGGCGGCACTTTCCAAACCACCAGTAGTTGCATTATTATTGGGGGTTGTGCTTTCGATAATAAAAAACATCAAAAAAATTGATCTTTTAGAAATTTTAAATGACAGTATCTCAAATGCAATCTTGCCATTGATGTTTGCTGCATCTGCGATGGGATTTGGTCAGGTTATTTCATCTCTGCCTGTTTTTAAAGATTTTTTACAGACTCTGCTTAATTTACCATTGAACCCCTATTTACTGACGGGAATTATAACTAATATTGCTGCAGGTCTTTTAGGCAGCGCCTCTGGTGGAATGCTTTTAACTCTCAGCACAGTTGGCGAAAATATTGTAACGATGGTGGATCCAGAGAAGTTACACAGAATTATAATAATTGCCTCAACAGGTCTGGATACTTTACCTCACAACAGTGCTTATCTGGCTATGCTGGCATATACCGGACTCAAATTTAGAGACACGTATTTTGATTATTTTATGGTGACCGTTTTAGCACCTTTAATTTCTTTTGCAGTGGCTTTTTTATATATAGTTAGTTTTTAGCAGGAATCATCTCAGAAGGGGGAGCTAAATTGTCATTAATTAAGAGTATAGTGATTTTATTAGCGGGAATCTCAGCTGGTTTTATTAATACGATGGCCGGTGGGGGTTCTCTAATTACACTACCCTTATTAATTTTTTTGGGCCTCCCGGCTGCTGTGGCTAATGGGACAAATCGATTGGCCCTCCTGGTTGAGAATCTTACAGCAGTCACTAATTTTAAAGTTAAGGGATATTTTGATTATCAATTTGGTTTGCTCCTTGCACTTCCCGCAGTAATTGGTTCTTTAATTGGGGCTCAGATAGCTGTCTCTATTTCTGAGCAGCTATTTAATCAGCTGTTAGCGGTAATAATGTTTTTTATGTTAATTTTAATACTCTGGAATCCAGCTAAAAAGATGAAAAGTAGTGAGATAATTTTTAGCAGGAAAAGAAAGCTTATTTCCGCCCTGGTATTTTTTTTAATTGGAATTTATGGAGGTTTTATGCAGGCCGGAGTGGGAATAATTATTATTGCTGCCCTCTCACTCCTAACCAATTTTTCTTTAGTCAAAATTAACAGCCTTAAAGTGTTTGTTGTTGCTATGTATATTTTTACTTCTCTCAGTATTTTTATTTTTAATAGCAAAGTAGACTGGATAATAGCTATTTTGTTGGCTTTAGGTAATGGGACAGGTAGCTGGTTAGCCAGTACACTGGCAGTGGAAAAAGGAGAAAAACTGGTCAAATTAATTTTAACGATTACAGTGTTTTTGATGGCAGGATATTTATTTTACAGAAGTTTTTAGTGTTTTTTAGCAGTTAAATTTTGTTAGATAATAAAAGTTTTAATATTTTTTGAGAATAAAAATGGGGAGTGAGAAAAATGAAATCAATTCGCAAGTATCTTTATTTTAACACTGATGATAGAGTTGAGCTGATAAATATCACTCGACAGGTTCAGGAGATTCTAAAAGAGAGCGGGATTCAGGAAGGATTGTGTCTGGTTAATGCAATGCATATCACGGCCAGTGTATTTATTAATGATGATGAAAGTGGACTCCATCAGGATTATAAGGAGTGGCTGGAAGAACTGGCACCGCATGAGCCAATTTCGCAGTATGCTCATAATGGCTTTGAAGAAAACGCTGATGCTCATTTAAAGAGGCAGATTATGGGGCGAGAAGTTGTTGTGGCAGTGACAGAGGGTAAACTTGATTTTGGTCCCTGGGAGCAGATTTTTTACGGAGAATTTGACGGACGGCGAGAGAAAAGAGTTTTAGTTAAAATAATTGGGGAATAAATTGCGCTGTTTTAAAGGAGAGATAGGTACTGTAATTTTAACCTCCAAAAAATAGAACGGAATGATTATAATGAATAAAGAAAAAATAAAAAAAGATATTATAAAAGATATAGAGCTGCCAGAGGAAAAAGCAGAAAAGAAGACATTATTTATTTTCTTTGGTCTTCCTGGCAGTGGTAAATCGACTCTGGCAGAAAAATTATATCAAAGAACTAGAAAAGAGAGCATTTATCTTGCAGCAGATAAAATTTCTCTGGACTACAGACTTGATCAGTCTGAGAATTATAACTGGACTTTTGAAATTTTTGATGAACTGATAAATTATTATTTGAATAAAGGTTATTCTGTAATTGCAGATACAAATGCAGACAAATATCAGATTAGAAAGAATTATGGTCAAATTGCTTCTGATCAGGCAGCAGAATTAAGAGTATACTATTTGAAAAGTAACCTGGCAGAGTTAAAAAATAGACAGCAGCAGAGAGATGAACTTTCTCAAGCAGAGCTGAGAGAGTCTAATTTATACAGTCATAGTAAAGAAGAGTTAGAAAACTACCTTGAGGAACTTGAAATACCTGCTGAGTCAGAAAGAGTATATTTAATTGATGGTAATTTTGATTTAGCTGAACAATTAGATAGCTGGGAGCAGATAGATGAGGAAGGGATGTTTAACTATCTAGCTGATATCAGACTGAGTTTGACTCAGGAAGCTAATCCTGAAAAAGCAGAAGGGATGGCCAGCTATATGCGGGATCAATTCCCCTTTTATGGTCTGCAGGCTGCTGAAAGAAGAAAAACTTTGAGGAAATATATGCGTAGAGAAAATAAGCCGGGATATCAAAAGCTGGAGCCTGTTATCAAAAAACTCTGGCAGCTGCCGGGAAGAGAGTTTCAATACTTTGCTCAGGAGTTAATTTTAAAATACCAAAAAGATTATACTGAGGATATAATAAATCTTTTTGAATACATGATTCTCAATAAATCCTGGTGGGATACTGTAGATCATATTGCCAAAAAGCTTGTTGGCGAATATTTTAAACTATTTCCTCCAAAAAAAGATGAAAAAATATCTGAATGGGTAAAAAGCGAAAATATCTGGCTGCAGCGAACGGCCTTATTGTTTCAGCTTGGCTATAAAGAAGAAACAGATGCTCAGCTTCTATTTGATGTAATTGAAGAGCTGAAAGAGATAGATGAATTTTTTATCCAAAAAGCGATTGGTTGGGCTTTAAGAGAATATTCTAAAATAGAACCAATTGCTATAGTTAAATTTGCAAATACACACCAGCTTTCAACACTTGCAGAAAGAGAAGCTCTTAAGGTAGTAAAAAGAAATAAATAACCCTTAATTAGTGAATCGCCTTTTGATTTAAATTATCATATAATTCCTGATCCCGTTTTTGGCACTCCTCTCTTTATTCCAGCTGGGAAGAGCAAATTGAGTCGGGTATTTTAAGTTTAAAACTGGTAATATTTATTTTACTTATGGTATAATTAAATTAAGGAAAACTTTAAGAAGGGAGGGGTAAGTTACTGTTTAAAATATATAATTTTCTCCAAATAAAACATTCTTAATATTCTGGTAACTTAAAGAAAATGAAAGATTCTAAATTTGATTTCATTATTGTTGGTTCGGGTGCTGGTGGATCTACCCTGGCCTGGGAGTTAAGCAAAAGAGGAAAAAGAGTGCTTGTTTTAGAAAGAGGCGCAGATATAACAAGAGTTGGTACTTTTCGTGATATTTTAAATTTTTATGATTGTAATAGATATACCAGAACTCCAAAAAAATCAAATGAAGGAGTAATTATTTACAGAACTTTTATGGGTGGTGGTACAACCTTCGTTGCTACCGGGAATATAGTCAGAAGTTATGAAAAAGAATTTGAGAAAATGGGGATTAATCTCAGTCAAGAATTTGAAGAGGCTGAAAATGAACTCAAGGTAAAACTTTCGACTGAAAAAATTCAGGCTTCAGGATCTAGAGCAATTTATGAAGCAGCATTAAGTCTGGGATATGAGATTGAAGCAATGCCAAAAGCTATTGATCAAAATAAGTGTATTAAATGCGGCCTCTGTATTTATGGCTGTAAACAGGGAGCTAAGTGGACTGCAAAAGAATATCTGGATAAAGCTCTCAAACAGGGAGCGGTAATTAAATATGATAGTAATGTCGAAGAAGTTCTTATCAATCAGAAAAGAGCTTATGGAGTTCGAGGAATAGCCGTTAAAGAAAAATTTGAATATGAGGCGGATAATATTATTCTGGCAGCAGGTGGTCTAGGTACACCAGTTATACTGCAAAATTCTAAGTTGGAAAATGACGCTATTGGTAAAAATCTTTTTATAGATACTTTTGTTAATGTATATGGAATAACAGATGGACTGAATCAGATTTCTGAACCACCTATGGAGTTTGTCGATCTTGAGTTTCATCAAGAAAAAGGATTTATATTGTCAACCTTTATTAACAGACAGAAGATGATAAGATTTATTGAAGCGGGTTTAAAGGGAATGAGGTTAAAAGAAAAGAATTTAATTGGTATTATGGTTAAAATTTCTGATACACCTGGAGGAATTGTTAATCAGGATGGATCTGTATCAAAGAAAGTGACGGGCGATGATAAAATCAAATTGGAACAGGGAATAAAAAAAGCAGAAGAAATTTTGATAAAAGCAGGAGCAGATGAGAATAGTATTTTAGTTACTAATCCTCAGGGAGCTCATCCAGGAGGTACTGCAGCAATAGGAAGCGTTATAGATACTAAATTAGAGACAGAAGTTAATAATTTATTTATTTGTGATGCAAGTGTTTTTCCAACTTCACCAGGTATGCCGCCAATTTTAACAATTGTGGCACTGGCAAAAAAACTGGCTAAAGAGGCTGCTTAAAGTTGAAGGAGATCATTTGATAAGGTACAGCAGCTGAAAAATTTTATTCAAAAATGCTTGAAAAACGAGAAAAATAGTGTTACAATTAAAAAAACTCAATTAAAGTAAAGAGAGTGTTACTGTTAAATCAGGCATAATCTAGAGGGGAATATAAGTTTCTTAACCATTTGCTTTTATTTAAGGGAAGGACTTTATATTTTTTTCTAGATTTTTCTTTTTGTTGCTGAAGAATTTAGCTTTTACTTCCAGGAGGAATCAGATGTCAGCTGTTAAAGAAAAGTATAAAGTCAAAAAGATATTTAATAACAATGTGATTCTAGCTGAAAAAGGTGATGAAAAGCAGGAATTGATTCTGATTGCTAGTGGTATTGGTTTTTCGACCAGCAAAGGTGATCTTTTTACAAAAAATGATTATCAGATCAAACAGGAATTTGTTCCACTTGCTGGTGACAAACGCAGCAACTATTTTCAATTACTGGAAGAGGTAGACAGTCAGATTATTCAAGCTACAGAAGAGATTATTACAATGGTCAACGAAGAGCTTGATGACGATATAAATCAATATATCCGGATTGGACTTACTGATCATGTTGCGTTTACTCTAAAAAGGATTAAAGAGGGTCTGGAGATTATAAATCCATTTTTAATGGAAACTAGAACTTTATATAAAAAGGAGTTTCAGCTTGCTCGAAGGGCTGTAAAAATTTTAGAGAGACATTTTGAGATTTCAATTCCAGAAGGTGAGATTGGTTTTATTGCCTTTCACATTCATGGAGCGATTAATAACAGTGAAGTTTCAAAAACAGTTAAAAACACTTCAATAATTAAGCAGCTGGTGGCAAAAGTGGAAGAGGAGTTGGGCGAAAAACTTGAATATGACAGTTTAAATTATGCCAGACTGGTCAATCATCTGCGATTTGCTCTGGAGAGAATTGAGAGCAGAGAAAATAACACTAATCCACTTTTAGAAAATATCAAAAAAGATTTTAAAGAAAGCTATCAGCTGGCAAATAAACTGGCAGAGATTATTGAATCCAGGTTCGATTATCAGGTGCCTGAAGATGAGAAGGGTTATCTTGCTCTGCATTTACACAGATTAAATAGAGAATTTAATTAAATAAATTTGTATTTAAAAGATTTGACTAAAATATGTTAATTTAAATTAAATATTCACTGAGGCATGTTACTGTTCAATCAGGCAAGAGCCGAAGAGAAATTATTATTCCTTATTTACAGGGGGAGTAGTAGATTCTCTTCGGCTTTTCTATTGCTTTTAGAATTTCGAAAAATAAAATTGCAGTTTTAACTGTAATTATTATATAGATCAATGGAGAGGAAATTCTCTAAAATATTCTCTGTAATAGTCTTATTTAACAATTAGTTTAACAAAAAACAGGAGGGTTTTAAAAATGAAAAAGATTTTTTCTAACTTACAGAAAATAGGTAAATCTCTGATGTTGCCGATAGCTGTACTGCCTGCAGCAGCACTACTGCTCAGACTTGGTGCGGGAGATGTTTTTGATATTCCCTTTGTAATGGCGGCTGGTTCTGCAATTTTTGATAATCTGGCATTGCTATTTGGAATTGGTGTTGCTGTGGGGATTGCCTACGATAGTTCTGGGGCTGCTGGACTTGCAGGTGCAGTAAGTTATTTTGTAATCACTAATGGAACTCAGGCAATTAATTCGGATATTAATATGGGAGTTCTGGCCGGAATTATTGGTGGTTTACTGGCTGGTTATTTATATAATCGCTATCATAATATTGAATTACCTGATTTTTTAGGCTTTTTTGGTGGTAAGCGTTTTGTTCCAATTATAACTGGTGCTGCAAGTGTTCTGCTGGCAGGATTATTTGGTTATATCTGGCCTCCAATTCAGAATGTTATTCAGCTTACTGGCGAATGGATTATTAATGCTGGTCCAATTGGAGTTTTTGTATATGGAGTTTTAAATAGATTATTAATACCTGTTGGTCTGCATCATGTATTAAACAGTTTTATCTGGTTTGTTTTTGGTGAGTTTACTACTGCAGCAGGAGAAGTTGTTACTGGAGATCTATCAAGATTTTTTGCGGGAGATCCATCAGCCGGCTTTTTCATGTCCGGATTTTTTCCGATGATGATGTTTGGACTACCTGCAGCTGCTCTGGCAATGTATCATTCAGCTAAACCTGAAAACAAAAAGGCTGTAAGTGGTATTTTCTTAAGTGTTGGATTAACAGCATTTTTAACAGGAATTACAGAACCAATTGAATTTTCATTTATGTTTTTAGCTCCGGTATTATATGTTATTCATGCTCTTTTAACAGGATTGTCAATGGTTGTAACCTATGTTTTAGGAATTCAGCACGGTTTTGGATTTTCAGCCGGTGCAATTGACTACTTTCTAAACTATGGACTGGCTACAAAACCATTTTTAATCATTCCAATTGGAATAGCATTTTTTGTAGTTTATTATTCATTATTCCGTTTCGCTATTCAGAAATTTGATATTCCAACTCCAGGAAGGGCTGAAGGTGAAGTCAGCGGGAATGATATGAGTGTAATGCCCGAGACACAGCAAAAAGATAGTACAGCTCAGAGCAGCAGTACTAAGGCCGTTCGCTATATTGAAGCCTTAGGTGGTGCTGAAAATTTAAAAAGTGTTGACGCCTGTATTACAAGGTTAAGACTCGAAGTTAAAGATTCCGGCAAATTGGACGAAGCTAAATTAAAGCAGCTAGGGGCTTCTGGTATTTTGAAAGCTAATAAAAATAACGCCCAGGTTGTTGTAGGAACCAAAGCAGAATTAATCGCTGAAGAAATAAAGAAAGAATTGAAATAGAACTTTAAAATTATAATTAATATAATCTGATAAGGAGAGGATTATTAAATGACGGTAGAAAAGAAACTAATAATTAACAATGAGACAGGCCTCCACGCCAGACCTGCCTCACAGTTTGTAAAAAAGGCAGGTCAATTTGAAGCGAAAGTAGAGATTCTAATGGAAGATAAAGAAGTAAATGCCAAAAGTATTATGGGAATCATGAGTTTAGGTATTGGCAAAGGTGATGAAATAACTTTAAAAGCAGATGGTAAAGATGCTGAGGCGGCAATTGAGGGTTTAACAGAGTTTATTGAAGTTGAGTTATTGGAACATTAATTTCAAAAAAAATAGCTAAAGAAAAAGCTCTATCCTTTATAAAATCTGGATAGAGCTTTTTTATTTAAAACTAACCCAAAACATAAAAA
This sequence comes from Halanaerobium sp. ST460_2HS_T2, assembly GCF_003337665.1. Taxonomy (NCBI): domain Bacteria; kingdom Bacillati; phylum Bacillota; class Clostridia; order Halanaerobiales; family Halanaerobiaceae; genus Halanaerobium; species Halanaerobium sp. ST460_2HS_T2. Next base: position 283,415 of record NZ_QPJF01000001.1, on the reverse strand, counting down.
ACAAAATAATAAAACATTAAAACAAAAAAATAAAAGAAAACTATTGACAAAAGAATTATAATGTAATATAATTCAGACAAATAAGAAAAATATTTTTTTGAGATTAAGTTACTCGAGTAACTTTTAATAGGAGTAGATAATTATGTCTGTAACCAGAAAAGATGTAGCAGAAAAAGCAGGAGTTTCCACTGCGACTGTTTCTAATGTAATAAATGAAACTAAATATGTAAGTGAAGAATTATCACAAAAAGTTAAAAAAGCTATTAAAGAACTTGATTATAAACCTAATATGATAGCTAAAAGTTTAAAGACTAAACAGAGTAAACAGGTAGCTATCTTGATTGATGATATTACTAACCCTTATTTTAGTGAGATAATTTTGGGTTTTGAAAGTGAAGCTAAAAAAAGAGGGTATATAACCAATATTGGAATTGGAAATAATAGTACCAGTGAATATTTTAATGATTTTTTAAGTAGAAGTATTGATGGTGTATTTATAATTGTGAATACAGAAGATAAAGTACCTTTTAAAAAAATAAAAGAGATGCATGAAAACGGTACTGTTATTATAAATACCTTAGAAAATAATCCTTTCAAAAAGTATAGTTCAAATATATATGTTAACTATTTTGATGGCATGAAGAAGATCTTCAAACATCTCATAGAGTTAGGACATAAAAAAATTGGCTTTATTGATTATATTGAACCAGGACTTGAATGCAATCTAAGCAGATATGAAGGTTATAAAAATTGTTTAGATATGTACAATCTTGATTATGAGCAAAACAGAGTAGTATTCGGAAAGCCACCTTATAACAGTTCCTATGAGGAAGGATATAAATACATGAAAGAACTAATAGCAAGAGGGACAGATATTACAGCAGTTATTATAATAAATGATTATATGGCAACAGGAGCATTAACTGCATTAAAAGAAGAAAATTTGGCTGTTCCAGAGGATATTTCTCTTGTTAGTATAGATAATACAATATTTTCTAAGATAACAACGCCAAAATTAACTTCCTTAAATGTTGATAATAAGCTAAATGGAGTAAAAGCAATGGAGCTAATAGACAATATGATTAAGGGAAATATGGAACATACTAATATAGAAGTCCCAACAAACTTGGTTATTAGAGGCAGCACATCTAAGCTATAACTTAGAATTTATCAGTAAGTATAATACAGAATAGATAGCTTAAATATAGTTTAAAAAAACACAATATTAAAAAGATTGTGCACTTTAACTGTAAAAAGACTTAATAAATTTGAAAGCATATAACCTAATATATAATTAATTAAGAATGCTTTATTAACAATAGTTACTCGAGTAACTAAGAGCTTTAAATTTTATTTAAATGCTGTTACTCGAATAACTCAAAAAATAAGGGGGGGATAGATACTTAAGGTAACTTAGTTAAGCAAAAAAATACTAGGAGGGTGTTTTATGTTTAAAAAAATGGGTAAATCAAGTTTAATGGTTTTATTTGTAGCTGTATTTGTTTTAGTTAGTTTTGCTGCTGTACAGGCTCAAGATGATTATGTTAATGATCTTCAGGATGAAGTGGAAGGGACTCTATTTGGTGCAGATGCAGATGGATTAGAAGGTGAAATCAGTTTTACTCCTCAAAACTATTATGCACCAGAAACATATCCAAATAGTTCAGAAATGGTTACTGAATTAGTTGAAAAATATAAAAAAATTCATCCAGATATTAATATAGACTTAATCGAACTACCTTCAAATGAGTCTGATTCAAGAACATGGTTAACAACCCGGATGACTGCTAATAGAGCTCCAGAGATAGCCTGGGAACAGTATTATAAAAAGTGGGAACAGGCTAAAAATAATTGGTGGTTACCATTAGATAGCTTTTTAGAACTCCCCAATCCTTATGTTGAAGATGGAAAGCCTGGTAGTGAAAGATGGAAAAATTTAATTCCTGATTTTGTTTGGAATGAAACCAGATCTCCACAGGGGAAACAATATCAGTTAACTTTAGATTGGGTTGAAACAGGACTTTATTATAACAAGGAAATATTTAATGAAGTTGGAGTCAGCGCTGATTGGGATAACTGGGAAGATTTTCTTGCTGACTTAGGAAAATTACAGGAGGCTGGTTATCAGACTCCAATTGGTGTATTTATTTTACCGGGATGGTCAACATATCAATGGGCAGATGATTTAGTAATGTCTTCAGTCTGGGAAGATAAGGTCGCTGATTTTTATATGGATAAGTATAATATTCCCGAAGGAACTTCAAGAACTTTAACCCAGGAAGAATTTGCTAAGGCAGTTTATGATGGAGGTTTTAGTACCTCTGATCCCAGATTTGATGCTTTCTTAGATATTATGAAAGAATGGTCTCAATACTGGGGAGAAGGATTTACCAGCGGCAGTCAAAGTCAGAATTATCAAAACTTTATAAGTGGTCGCCTGCCAATGTACTGGGGAGGATCCTGGGATATGATGAATGTGTCACAGGAAGCACAATTTGATTATGGAGTAACTTATCTGCCAGAAATTACAGAAGAAACATCAGAATATGCTTCAGGAAAAATTTATCGTGTTGGAGGTCCCTCTGGTGCTGCTCAGTATGGTATTCCATTACAGGTAGCAGAAGAAGGAAAATTAAGAGAAACTATTGACTTCTTAATGTTCTGGAGTGCACAGCAAAATAGTGGAAAGCTTATCTCTGAATCAATGATGTTTTTACCAATTGCTGAAGGTGTAGAAGCAGATCCTCAGATGGCTTCATTTCAGGAAGTTGCCGCATTACCTATTAGATTATTCCCTGATCCAATTGGACGTTTAACTAGTAGAGGTGGAAATGATTATGACAGAGTAATGCAGAACTTCTTATTAGGAGATATTGAGAAGAGTGAGGCAAAAGAAATGCTGCAGGAAATTATGGAGTCTACTGTCGAAGAATTAGGTTTAAAGTATTCTGATGAATGGAATTGGTATGAATAGAATATAAGACAAGTTTAAGGTACCGGTATTCAAAACTACCGGTACCTTAAATAATAACTTTTGAAAGTGGAATTATTTATAAGTGAAAGGAGATATCTTAGTGAAATTAAAACAAAAAAGTATTCCCTATTTGTTTCTTATACCTATCTTTGTATCAGTAGCATTATTTAGATATGTACCAACATTTATGGCTATTTTTCGCTCCTTTTTTTACTGGGATGGTCGAAATATTAGTAAGTTTATTGGTTTTTCTAATTATATTGATTTAATAAATGATGGAGTTTTTATTAAATCACTAAAAAATATTCTTGTTTTTTCTGGGGTTAGGTTAGTGTTCATAATTTTATTTTCATTTGTAGCAGCAGAGCTTATATATAATTTGAATAGCAAGAAATGGTCATATAGATGGAAAGTTTTATTTGTTGCACCAATGGTTGTTCCCTGGACAGTAACTTTATTAATCTGGCAGTTTATTTACTCTCCCCAGGTGGGAATGTTAAATAATCTATTAAATAGTTTTGGACTGGATTTTCTTACCCAGGCCTGGTTAGGAAACTCTTCTACCGCCTTAATTTCAGTCGCTATGGTTCAATTTCCATTTGTGGCAACAATCCAATTTTTAATTATAGTTTCTGGTCTGCAAAACATTCCCGAAGCTGTTAAAGAGTCGGCAATTTTAGATGGGGCAACAACTATTAGAAGAATTATTAGTATAGATATTCCTATTTTAAAACCACAGCTTATACTGGCATCTTTACTGACATTAATAAATTCATTTCAGAGATTTGCTATTTTTCAGGTGTTAACAAAAGGTGGTCCAGGAAATGCTACTCAGGTTCCAGGTTATTATCTTTACCAGAATGCTTTTAACTATGGGCGTTTTGGCTATGCATCAGCAATCGGAGTTATTTTAATGCTCATGCTGCTTGCAATATCTTATTTTAATATTCGCAATATGAATAGTGAACTTTAGGAGGGATTAAAAATAATGAAAAAGAAAGGGCTTTTATCTAAAGAAACTAAAGAAGATCTACCCAAACATATTGGCTTATTTTTATTAGGTATCTTAACCTTTTATCCACTATTTTTTCTTATTATAAGTGCTTTTAAAACCAATAATCAGTTTTTCTCAAATTACTGGCTGCCTTCTTGGCCCCTGCATTTTGAAAACTTCTTTGCAGCTCGAGGAGTTCTTAGTTATTTAAAAAACAGTTTGTTTTATACAGCTTTAAATGCCTTTATTGTACTCTTTATATCTTCACTGTCAGGGTATGCTTTTAGCAGGTATGAATTTAAAGGTAAAAACTTTTTATTTATGTCACTTATGATTTTGATGATGGTGCCAGGAATGATGTTGCTTGTTCCTTTATATTCTCTTTTTGCTTCCTGGGGTTGGTTGGATACAACTCATGGACTTGTTTTACAGTGGTCTTCTTATGAGGTTGTTGTTGGAACCTTTATTATGAGAACATTTTTTGATAATATACCTAAAGAATATTTTGAGGCTGCAAGACTTGATGGAGCATCAGAGTTTAGGATTTTTTATAAACTGGCTTTACCTTTGGCAAGGCCGGCTTTAGGTACCTTAGCCATAATTGATATTTTATTTACCTGGAATGCAATTCCCTGGCCTTTAGTTTCTATGTTTACTACCAGCAAATTTCCAGTAGCAACTGGTTTATTGACCTATCAGAATGCTAATGCAACTAATTGGGGTGTATTATTTGCGGGATATACAATAGTTTCTATACCTTTAATTATTGTTTTTGCTTTCTTTGTTGATAAATTTATTGAAGGTTTACAGGGTGGTATTTCTGTGAATAAATAATTATTTATTCGGTTTTTTAATCGTTAGTAAAAAACATATAAAATAAGATGCTAGGAGTGACTATTATATGGAAAAAAATAAGCTTGATATTTATGATTTAAAAGTTGAATACAGAAAAAATCCATTAGGAATTGATAATTTAAATCCCAGAATAAGCTGGAAGCTTAAAGGAAATGAAAGAGGAATAAAGCAGTCAGCTTATAAAATACAGGTTGCTCTAGATGAAAATTTTTCTAATATAGTCTGGGACACTTCTTTTGTGAAGTCTGAACAATCTGTTCATGTTAAATATGACGGTCCAGAACTTAAATCGAAAACTAGATATTATTATCGGGTTCAAATTAAAGATCAAAAAGGCAGCAAATCAGATTGGAGTAATACAGCCTATTGGGAAATGGGATTAGTTAATAAAAATGAATGGGAAGCTGAATGGATAACTTCTGATTATAAAAATCAGAATGAAAAACTCCAGTCCTGTCCCATTTTTAGAAAAGATTTTACTGTTAACGATAATATAAAAAAAGCTCGTATTTATATTAGTTCTTTTGGCTTATATGAGCTCAGTTTGAATGGAAAACGAGTGGGAGACTATTACTTCACACCAGGCTGGACAACTTATGATCAGCGCTTACAATACCAGACTTATGATGTTACAGATTTATTAAAAGAAGGAGATAATGCTCTGGGTGTCATTCTTGGTGATGGCTGGTATAAAGGAGATTTGATGTGGAATGATAAACGGGGTTTCTATGGTGATCAGACAGCTGTAATTATGCAGCTTCATATTATTTATCAAGATGGAAGAAAAGAACTGCTAAAGACTGATCAGAGTTGGAAGTCTACAGCTGGACCAATAATTATGTCAGATATCTATCAGGGAGAAATTTATGATGCCAGAGAAGAAATTTCAGGCTGGAATCAGCCCGCTTTTAACGCTGAAGACTGGTCTGAAGTAAAAATTTTAGATCAAGATAAAGAAATATTATTAGCTCAGGAAAATGAAGCAGTTAAAAAAATAGAAAAAATTAAGCCAGAAAAAATATTTACCACACCTGCTGGAGAAACAGTTATTGATATGGGACAGAATATGGTGGGCTGGATTCATTTTAAAGTAGAAGGAAAAGCTGGTGATAAAGTTATCTTAAAGCATGCTGAAGTTCTTGATCAGGATGACAATTTTTATACAGGTAATTTAAGGGGAGCCGAACAAAAGATAGAGTATATTTTAAAAGGTGATGGTCAGGAAAGTTTTGAACCTCACTTTACTTTTCAGGGCTTTCGTTACATAAAGCTTGAGGTATATCCTGGGGAAGTAGATTTGTCAGATTTTACGGGAGTTGTCTTACATTCAGATATGGAAAGAACAGGAGAATTTTCCTGTTCAAACTCTATGATAAATCAACTATTTGAAAATATTATCTGGGGTCAAAAAGGGAATTTTCTTGATATACCTACAGATTGTCCGCAAAGAGATGAAAGATTAGGGTGGACTGGTGATGCTCAGGTATTTGTACAGACAGCAAGCTATAATATGAATACAGCACTATTTTTTACTAAATGGCTGCGAGATTTAAAATGTGAACAAATAGATAATGGATCTATACCTGCTGTAATACCTGATCCAGAAGTAAATATATCTGCTGAAGAAAGAATTATTCCGGTTGAGATTGAGCATACTTCTGCGGCCTGGGGTGATGCAGCAGTTATTGTTCCCTGGACAATCTATCTAACTTATGGAGATGAGCAAATTCTAAAAGAACAGTATGAGAGCATGAAAGCTTATATAGAGTATATAAGGAATCAGGGAGAAAATGAATATCTCTGGAATACCGGTTTTCACTTTGGAGACTGGCTGGCTCTTGATTCAAAAGAGAACAGCTATAAAGGAGCAACTTCTGATGATTTTGTTGCTACAGCTTATTATGCATATTCTACCAGCCTGTTTTTAAAAATTGCAGAGATTCTTGGTTATAAAGAAGATGTCAGAGAATATTCTGATCTTCTAAAAAAGATAAAAGAAAACTTTAGAAAAGAATTTGTGACTCCAAATGGAAGATTGTCTGAACCAACCCAGACTGCTCATGTACTGGCATTGTACTTTGATTTAGTTAAGGAAGAAAATAGAAAGAGAATAATTGATACTCTGGCTGAGTATGTAGATCAGAGAGATGGGCATCTGACAACTGGTTTTGTTGGAACACCCTATTTGTGTCATGCACTCAGCAGCAATGGTTATCCAGAGTTAGCGTATAAGTTATTGGAAAGAGAAGAATATCCATCCTGGCTTTATCCTGTAACCAAAGGAGCAACAACAATCTGGGAGCACTGGGACAGTATCAAAGAAGATGGTTCATTCTGGCCTGATGCTATGAATTCATTTAACCATTATGCTTATGGTGCAATTGGTGACTGGTTATATCAGGTAGTTGGTGGGATAAATACAAACGAAGAAGAGCCGGGTTTTAAAAAGATAATAATTGATCCTAAGCCAGGAGGAAGTCTGAAATCGGCAAGGGTCAGGCATGAGTCAATGTATGGGAAGATTATATCTGAGTGGAAGCTTATTGATAATAGGATGAAAATGGAAATAGAAGTTCCTCCTAACACTACTGCTGTAGTTATTTTACCTGATGCCTTAGTAGATACAGTCAGGGAAAATGATATTTTATTAAAAAATAATACTCATAATATAGAAGGGATTTATAACTATAAAGATATTGATGAAGGTGTTGAATTAGAAGTCGGATCTGGAAAGTATTGTTTTGACTTTAAACTAGATACTCCAGCTTAAAGTATGGTACAAATTAAATTTACACTTTAGGAGGAATTATTTATGAAAAGAGACATTAAAGAGATAGTAAATAAAATGTCTGTAAAAGAAAAGGCTGATCTTTGCTCAGGAGCAAGCTGGTGGTATACAAAAGAAAATGAGAGGTTAAAAATACCAGCACTAATGATGGCAGATGGCCCCCATGGTTTGAGAAAGCAAAGTGAAGGTGCGGACCATCTTGGAATTAGAGATAGTGTTGAGGCTATTTGTTTTCCAACTGGTTCAGCTTTAGCAAGTTCCTGGGATAGAAATTTAATCAATAAACTCGGACAGGCTCTTGGAGAAGAATGTCAGGCAGAAGATGTTTCTATTCTTCTGGGACCAGGAATAAATATTAAACGATCTCCTTTGTGCGGTAGAAATTTTGAATATTTATCAGAAGATCCGTATCTTAGTGCTGAACTTGCTACATCTTATATAAAAGGAGTTCAGAGTCAGGGAGTGGGAACCTCTCTTAAGCATTTTGCTGTAAATAATCAGGAACATAGACGGATGTCAACAAGTGCTGAAATAGATGAACGTACATTAAGAGAAATTTACCTTGCTGCCTTTGAAAAACCGATAAAAGAAGCTCAACCCTGGACAGTAATGTGTGCATATAACAGAGTAAATGGCACACACTGTTCAGAAAATAAGTATCTATTAACAGACATATTAACTGAAGAATGGAATCATAAAGGTTTTGTGGTTTCGGATTGGGGTGCAGTTAATGATAGAGCCGCTGGTATAGAGGCAGGTATGGATCTGGAGATGCCTGCTAGTCATGGAGATGGAAGTAGAAGAATATTAGAAGCAGTCAAAAGTGGAGAACTAAGTGAAAAAAAATTAGATAAATCAGTTGAACGGATACTTAAAATTGTTTTTAAGGCAATAGAAAATAACAAGCGGGACATTATTTATAATAAAGAGGAGCATCACAGATTGGCCCGCAGTATTGCTGCTGATTGTATGGTGCTTTTAAAAAATGAAGACAATATTCTACCGTTGGATAAAAACAAAAATATATCAGTAATTGGATCTTTAGCTAAAAACCCTAGATATCAGGGGGGAGGAAGTTCTCATATAAATCCAACAAAGATAGAAAATGCATATCAGGAGCTTGAAAAACAGATAAATAGTTCAGCTCAACTCAACTATGCAGAAGGTTATTATCTTGATCAGGATGACAATGATAAAATGCTAATAAATGAGGCTTTGAAAACTGCTAAGGAATCAGATATGACAGTTATTTTTGCTGGTTTACCAGATAGATATGAGTCAGAGGGATATGATAGAAATACACTATCTATACCACCAAACCAATCTTATTTAATTGAAAAAATAGCAGAAGTACAGGAAAATGTGGTAGTTGTTTTAAGCAATGGTTCTCCAGTAGAAATGAACTGGGCAGATAATGTTAATGGAATTTTGGAAGCATATCTAGGTGGGCAGGCAGCGGGAGGAGCTATAGCTGATATTCTGTTAGGTAAAGTAAATCCTTCCGGAAAATTAGCGGAGACTTTTCCTTTAAATTTAAGTGCCACTCCATCTTATTTGTTTTTTCCTGGAGATGGAGATCAGGTCGAATATAGAGAAGGTATTTTCGTGGGTTATCGTTATTATGATAGCAAAAAAATAGAGCCTTTATTTCCATTTGGTTATGGATTAAGTTATACTGAGTTTGAATATGGAAATCTTGAGTTAGATAAAGAGAAATTAACCGATCAAGAAACTCTAAATGTTTCTATTACGATTAAAAATATAGGTAAATATAAGGGGAAAGAGATAGTTCAGTTATATATAAGAGACAAAGAAAGTAGAGTAACCAGGCCAGAAAAAGAATTGAAAGAATTTGCAAAAGTTGAACTTGACCCCGGTGAACAAAGAGTAATTAATTTCAATCTTGATAAAAGATCTTTTGCTTATTATAATACAGAAATAAGCGACTGGTATGCTGAGTCGGGAGAATACAAAATTTTGGTTGGTAGTTCTTCCCGAAATATTAGAGAGGAAACAACAGTTGAGTTGGAGTCAACTATTGAAATTCCTGGAGAAATTACAGTTAACACCAACGTAGGAGATTTATTAAAAAATCCAGAACTTAGAAATAAGATTGATGAAATACTAAATAAGTTTATGGATCAAGCACCTTTAGGTAAAGATGATAAAGGAGCTATAAGTGAGGATATGTTTGAAGCTATGATGAAATACATGCCTCTTAGAACTCTTGCTCATTTTGGAGGAAAAAAGATTACTATGAATATGATTAATGATTTAGTAGATGATTTAAATAGATAGTAGTTTTCTAACCCCAGCTCAAATCACTTTAATCTTAAAAAGAAATTTGAGTTAATATTAAAAAAATAGTGTGAAGAACAGCTTAATATCTTTAATTTGTTATCCTTTTACTTGAAGTTAATTCTATTATGATATAATAAAAATAGTTACTATATCTAATTAATGGTATTGACTTTTTTCTGAGGTGATAAAATTGAGTGGAAAACACCTTAAATTTTATGGGCTGGGATCATTTTATTTTTCAGATGGCAGCAGAGTTTTTAATGGAGATAGTTGGGTTTCTAAAAAGGCAATGTATTTATTTATGTATTTGCTTGTAGAAAGAAAAAGAAAAGTTAGTTCTGAAGAATTAGTAGATATTTTTTGGCAGCAGTCAGTACTTGAACGTGGAAAAAAGAAACTATATGACACAATTTATTTGTTAAGAAAATCTTTGAGCAGAGATGGTTTGGATAAGGATATTGTAGAGTCGAATAATGGGTATTATACAATTAATTCAAACTATAAAGTTTGGACAGATTGGGATTGTTTTGGTCACAAAACTGATCTATTAATTAATAGAAAAGGAGACTTTTCTATTCAAGATCTAAAAAAATTGTTTGAATTATACCGAGATGATTTTTTTACAGATTTAAGTTATGCCTCCTGGACAGAGATATATCGAGAGCAGTTGAAACAAAAATATCTTAATTTAATTGAAATAATGTCCCGAAAAATGTATAATGCTCAAAAATATTTAGATGCGTTAAATTATTTAAATAAAGGAATAGATTATGATCCTTATCGGGAAAGCTTTTATTTATTAAAACTAAAAACATTTAATCAACTTGGTCGAACTGCAGAAGCAATTAATTGTTATAAGAAATGCAAAAAGATATTAGATGAGCATTTAGGCGTCGCACCGCAGAAGAAATTAAAGATTGAACTGAATCGAATAAAAGAAAGTAGAGATATTGTAGAAGAAGATATTGACACAAATATTGAAGAAAAAATTAATTTTGATTCTGGTGCTATGAAATGTGCTAATATTAATGAATTTAAAAGTATTTTTGAATTTGAATTGCGTCAGGTTCAGAGAATTGATGAGGAAGCATTTTTACTAATTACATTAGAGTTTGAAGATGGCACTTTAGCTACTGAAGATGTAAAATGTGCTTTTGATCAAATTATTTCAAAGTTTAAATCAATTATGAGACTTGGAGATTATATCTGTCCTGCTCAGAATAGAATATATCTAATTTTACATGATATGAGTCTTGACAGTAGTGGAATAATTATTAAAAGATTCAATAAATTTTTTGATAAAACTAATTTTCCTAAAAAACCAAAATTAGATATTAAGGAAATAAAATAATTAAAAAAATATAGCTGGAATTTTTTAAAAAAGTCACCTAAAAAGGTGGCTTTTTTCTATTTTCGATTAATTTTCGAGAATTGTTCTGAATCTTTTCGAATGAGAACGATTATCATTATTATTGCAAAAGGAGGTGAGTAAAAAAGAAAGGTGGTGAACAAATGAAAGTAATTAACTTATTATTAATTTTATCTTTAGTGCTGCTGATTTTGATTTTCTCAGCTTCAGTTTTTGGTCAGGAATACCAAAACAAGTCTTATTTTAATAAAGATCAATTTACAGATTATAATTTTAAAGTAAATAATGAGCTTAATTATTTTAATTATTCTAAATTAAAAAAAGATAATCAATTAGCATTAATTAAACAAAAAGGGAATTTTAATCAGGCTAAAATTTGGCAGCAAAATCAGTCTATTATTAACGAAGTTAATAAATCATTAATAATTCAGGTTGGCAATAATAATCAGGCTTTAATTAAACAGTTTACAGGATCAAATACGGCTCTAATTGCACAATATGGATATAATAATAAAGCAGAAATTGAGCAGTTCAGTAGGAATAACAATTTAAAAGTTTCGCAGTTTGGTAACAATCGGGAGATAAAAGTTAGACAAAATTAATGCTTTTATCTTAATTTAATTAAGATAAAGCTTAATTTAATAAATTGTAGTTGGAAGAACTAAAATAATAAAGGAGGTATTAGAAATGAGAAGATTATTTGTTCTTATCATGGCAGTTGTTTTGGTGGTTGGAATGTCAGCAATGGTTGCAGCAAATGGTGATTATGGTAATGACTATCCTGGTAATGGTAATGAAGGACCAGGACATGGTGGCCCCGGTCATGGAGACTATGGTCGTGGAGACTTTGCAATGATTACTCAGCTTGGCTCTTCTAATAATGCTTCAATTTATCAGAAGGGGAACGGCTGGTATCATGAACATGGTGGAGACAATGTTGGACTCATCTTTCAGAAGGGATGGGGAAATAATGCCAGTTTAACTCAAGTAGGATCTGATAACTTTGCTGTAGTAAAATCTTTCGGATATGGCAATGTAGTTAACCAAAATCAAAGAGGTAAAGATTTAGTGGCTACCGTTTTTCAGCATGGATCTTCTAATAGAGCCACTCAACTACAGAGAGGAAAATATAATGTTAGTTTAATTGAACAGGCTGGTTTTGCTAATACTGCCCGAACAGATCAGAGAGGCAAAAAAGATATGGCAATTATAAACCAGATGGGTTCTGGTAATAACGCATCAATTACTCAACTATAAATTGTTCTCCACAATATACTACAGCACAGTAGAAGTTAAGCTGTGTATTTAGTAGTAAGGCAGTCTGAGGTAATGAATATAATTTACTTCGGACTGTCTTTTTTAAAATCAAGTTTTAAGGAGTGAAAAATATGAATATAAAAAGAAGTTTTTTTATAGCTATATTTTTAATTTTGATAATGACCTCAATTCTACCAGCAACAGTTTTAGCTCAACAGAAAAACGATGATAGAAAATTAGAAGAAAGAATAAAATTAATTAAAGCTTCCCAGCATCTGGAACAGAAAAAGGAAAAAGAGGCAGTCTCAGCGGTCAGCCTTTTTATGACAACTTATCATTCTGGAGATAAAGAACTTAATCTGGGGGGTAAATTTGAGAGTGAATTATTTAAAAATAAAAGCCAATCAATGATTTCAGTTGCTTATGTTATAGAAGGTATTTATTTAGCAGGAGAAGATACAAATCTGGCAGGATTTTTATCCCTCAGGGCTGCTTTGAAAGAAAAATTATTTAATCCCTATATTGGAGCAGGAGCAGAAATAATGGGAAAAGCTGATTATCAGGCTTTTGTTGGTCTAAATTTAACAGATAATTTCTTTGTGGAGACAAAATTTATAAATGATAAAAATGATTCTGACAATAAGGGAGATTTTTATTCGGCTGTTGGTTTCAAAATTAGTTTTTAGAAGGAGGTTTCACTGATAATGAAAAAAACAATATTATACATTTTATTAGGATCTTTTTTAATTACTTTTCTTTTTTCAAATTTTATAAGTGCAGATTCTACTACAAGCTGGAGTTTTCAAACTTTTAATGATCCGGATGCCAGGCAGGTGGCTCAAAACATTGCATCTACTCAGCATGAGATGAGCCTATCAGAAGATCCTATAGCGCAGTTTATTAGTGGTCTTAATGGCAGGATTATGAGTTTAATTCAGCAGGATATAGTAAACAAAATGGTTGAAGATGGTCTGGCAGAAGGTAATTATGATGTTGGGAATTTAGAAGTAACCGTTAATGAAGATGAAATAACTGGTGTCGTAACTATAATTTTAACCAATAAAACTACAGGTGAAGTTACAGAAATTGAATATTCAACAGATGATTGGCCTTCAGCAGAAGATCTTCAATGATACTTTAAAATATATTGTGGGGTGAAATATTATGGAAGGAATGATAGCAGTATTATTAGTCGTTTCACTATTAACAGGAGGTGCCCCGGCTGCAGTAGAGAATGAAGCGGTAGAGAATAATAATTTAACTGAAGCACAGGCACCTGCTAAATTGATAAACGAAGTTACATTATCTGCAGATCGGATTTTATCTTCAAAGGAAAATGTAACAACAGCCACTCAATTATTGGCTTCTTTACCTGAAATAGAAAAAAAATTTAAAATAGCAATTTATGATATTCAGGATAAAACTGGCCAGTATAGTGAAAGTGGTTCTCCTGTAGTTTCTCAGGGAGCTACAGAAATGTTGATTACAGCACTGATGAGGTCCAGACAGTATAAAGTTCTTGATCGAGCAGATTTTAACAACTTTATGACGGAGCAAAACTTAGTAGCTAATGATCGAGTTATAGACAATGAGGGACCAGTTATTGGGAAGCTTACAGGAGCTGATTATGTTATATCTGGAGCGATTACAGAATATCAAATTGATAAAAAAACTGGTGGACTTGGACTGAGAATTGCGGGCAAAGGTGGTCAGCAGGAGTACGCAGTAGCCAGTGCTGCTGTTGATTTAAGAGTTACTGATACAAGTTCTGGAGAAGTAGTCTGGGCTAAAAGTTTAAAAAAAGAAATTATTGGAGAAAAAATTAGTCTTGAGGCTTTTTCATTTATGGGTAATAATATAGTAGAGTTTGAAACTGGAAAAGGTAGACAGGAAGTTATTAATCTTGTTGTTAGAACTTTATTAGAGGAAGCTGTTTACAAATTATCTGCAAATAATAATTTATAAAAGATAAATTTGATAAAAAATAATGTTAATTTTTACTCCCTGGCTTAAATAGCAGGGTTTTTCTTTTGGCTTATTATGTTATAATAAAAATTGAGGTGGGAAATATGACTTTAACTAAAAAAGTTGACTTATATAAAATTATAGATTTTGATTCAAAGATTGCAATAGAAAGTTTACTTAAGGGCAAAAGCCAAAAGTTGTTTTTAGATAAAAACGAGCTTAATAATTCTGCAGTTGTAGGAGATATAGTATTACTGGTTAGAACAAATCAAGATAATGACATAAAAAAGAGAAAAGCTGTTCATTATCCGGTAAAAAAAATTAAAGGGCGTTTTTCGGATGTAAAAGAATATATATACTTAAAAATGAAAGTGCTGTATGACTTTAATCTCCATTATCTCGGCAAAAAAGAAATTGAGGCAGTAGAAAAGGATCCAGCTCACCTAAAATTTGAAAATTTGATGGATGAAAAACGGGCTAAAATCGAAGAGATGATTACCTATAATGCTGATGAAAAAGTTAAGCCTTTTAATCATACTAACTACAGGGTTAAAACTATATTGAACTCTAAAAAAATTTTTAGACAGGAAATTGGAGAAATGTATGATTGGGGTTGGAGTTTAATGGAGATCTATCAGCTTGATCAGGATAATTTTGTCAGCTTTAAACAGAGCAGTTATTTTCGCGAAAGACAGCGAGGAGAATTTTTTGATATCAGCAAAAAAGCTGTAGATTTTATGCGGACTTTTGAAGACGATAAGGATGACTTTCTGGATTAGTTTAGTTAAAAAATTAATTATTTATCGAAAAAATATGATATAATAAATGTGAGGTGAGTGATATGAATGAATATCAAAAAGCTGCTGATTTAATAAAGCATTCCCGGCATGTGACAGTATTTACAGGAGCCGGTGTTTCAGTGGAGAGTGGTGTACCACCTTTTAGGGGAGAAAATGGTCTCTGGAATGAATATGATCCAATAATTTTAGACCTTAAAAATTTCTATAAACATCCCGCAGAAAGTTGGATTACTATAAAAGAAATTTTTTATGATTATTTTGGTAAAGCTGAACCCAATGATGCTCACAGGATAATTTCTCGTCTGGAAGCTGATGGTTATGTTCAGGCTGTAATCACTCAGAATATAGATAATCTGCATCAGAGGGCCGGAAGTAAAAATGTATTTGAATTCCATGGTAATTCAAGAGAACTTGTCTGTACAGAGTGTGGAGAAAAATATCCAGTAACAGATAAAATCCTTGCAGAGCTGCCGCCCAAATGCAGAAAATGTGGAGAAATATTAAAACCGGATTTTGTTTTTTTTGGAGAGGCTATCCCGGATAGAGCAGAAAAGTTATCATTTGAGGAAGCGGAAAAAGCAGATCTCTTTATTATTATAGGAACGACTGGTGAAGTACAACCAGCATCTTTAATTCCGGTAGTTGCCAGAAGTAAAGGTGCTAAAATAATTGAGATTAATATAGAGGAATCTAATTTTACAAATGATATTACAAATTTATTTATTCAGGAAAAAGCCAGTCGGGCAATGAAACAAATTGAAGCAGAATTATATAAATAATTCAGAATCTTGGCTTAGAGCTGAAGGTTTTCCTTTAATTTTGCAATATACGGCAAATTTCTATATTTTTCCTGATAATCAAGGCCATATCCTACCACAAAATTGTCTTCGATTTCAAAGCCAGTATATTGAACGGGTAGATCTAACAGTTTATTTTCATTAATATGCAGTAGTGTACAGATGCTAATATTTTTCGGGTTGCGGGAACCAAGATTTTTGAGCAGATAGCTGTGGGTTAAACCAGTTCTGATTATATTTTCAATGATCAGTACTTCTTTGCCGGCGATACTAAACTCTAAATCTCTGGTTACCCGGATAATACCCGAGTTATCTTGATCAGCGTAGTGATTCAACTCCAGAAAATCAAGTTTAACGGGGAAATCAAGTTTGCGGCTCAGGTCAGTCATAAAATAGAGAGAGCTTTTTAAGATACTGACTAGAATGACTTCTTTATCTTTAAAATCCTGATTAAGTTGAGCTGCCAGTTCTTCAATTCTTCTTGCTATTAAATCTTCGGAAAGAATTATTTCACCTAAACTATCTTTTTTCATTAATCCTCACTCCCATTGAGTTCAAATTTATCAGCCAGTTGTTCAAAATCCTTTTTATAAACAATTTTTATCTTAATATGAGGATAAAGCTGCTGCAGCAGTCTTACTTTTTTGTTTTTTTCTGTTGTATATTTTCTTTTCATAGTTGTTAGTTCAACATAAGTGTCATGTTCGGTCAGATAAAAATCCGGTCTAAAGGCCATGACCACATTACCTTCTGGATCCCATTCCAGTGGAAATTCACTTGGCTCATATTCCCATTTAATATGATGCATATCCAAAATTTTTGCAAATTCTTTTTCGCTTTCGTGACCAAAATTGCGCTGACTCTCACTTTCAATATTCTCCGATTTAATATCGATATTATCTTCCAGTGGTTTTGGATTTTCTTTTTTTAGATCAACCAGAGTCATTAAAACTGAGAGACTTTCTTCCAGATTTAAACCGTCTCTGTTTAAAGTAAGATGATAGAGTGTTGTTTCCTCCCAGTCCTGTTTGTGGATCCGCCAGACATAACGACGATGTTTGCGGTCAGCCAGCTCAAGTTCTCTTGCTGCCTCTTCCTGGTGGAGCCCATATTTTTGTTTTAATTCGTTTACTCTGTATTCTTCACTGGCAACAATTTTAAAATGAAGAGTATAAGGATGCTTTTTGAAAATAATTTGTGCACCCAGCCCCAAAATCAGAAGATTATTTTTTTCAGCTTCTTTTTTCAGCCTCTGAGCGATATAGTCAGCAAAAGATAGCTGTTCTTTTTTTTCAGCATCAGGATTTAGTATCTTAGTGTAGAATTTAGAACTCTGCTCCAGCATATGAAGCTGATGCTCATCAGCAACTTCGGGCAGCCAGTTTTCTAGAACAAAATTACGGTCAATTAGTTTTAAGCCGAGTCTATTGGCAAGTTCTGCAGCAATTTCTTCTCCTCCACTTGCTGTCTGTCGTGAAATTGTAATTATCTGCATAAATTTCACCTTCTTTCTTTAATTATATTATAGCATAAATAGCAGGAACAAACTATATTTAGCCGGTTAAATACTAAAACGATTTCTGATAAAAGAGAATACTTTTTTAAGTCGGAATTTTTCAAAAAAATAAAGGATTTTACCTAATTTTGCCTAATATATATAAATATAAGATGAAAAAAATAATATAGTTTTGTTCTAACAAATAGGGGGTATTCTATGAAAACACTAGCATTAATTTTAGCAGGTGGCAGAGGAACCAGGCTTGATATTTTATCAGCACATAGAGCTAAACCGAGTGTCCCATTTGCAGGAAAGTTTAGATTGATTGACTTTGCCTTAAGCAACTGTGTTAATTCCGGAATCTATAATGTAGGGGTTTTGACTCAGTATTTACCACTTTCTCTAAATAATCATATAGGAATTGGTAAACCATGGGATTTAGATCGCCGACTGGGTGGAGTTACAATCCTACAGCCCTATAGAGGTAAACCGGGGAAAACAGACTGGTATGAGGGTACAGCTCATGCTATTTATAAAAACATTAGTTTTATTGAAAATAAAGATCCGGAAGATGTAGTGATTTTATCTGGAGATCACGTCTATGAGATGGACTACAGTAAAATGATAGATTACCACCGTCAAAAGGGAGCTGATTTAACAATTGCAGCTCAACCTGTTCCTTATGAGGATGCAAATCGTTTTGGTATTTTAGCTTATAATGATGAAATGAGAATCACAGATTTTGTAGAAAAACCGGAAAATCCACCGAGTAATTTAGCTTCAATGGGGATTTATATTTTCAAAAAAGAAGTACTGCTGGAAGTTCTGGAAAAATATTGTACTGAAGAAGATTCTGATTTTGGTCATCATATTATTCCACCTATGATTGAAAAAGAAGGTGTTTATCTCTATGAATTTGATGATTACTGGAAAGATGTAGGTACACTTGAGGCTTACTGGGAGAGCAGTCTGGAGCTAACTGAACCTGTTCCAAGTCTAAATTTATATAATGAAGACTGGAAACTGCATACCAGAAGTGAAGAAAAACCTCCAGTTAAATTTGGTAAGGATGCCTGTGCCTCCAAAAGTTTAATCTCCAATGGTTCAATTATTAATGGAATTGTAGAAAATTCAATTATTAGTCCTGGAGTTTATGTTGAAGAAGGGGCGGTAGTTAGAGACTCGATTATCTTTAATGATACAATAATAAGGAGTAATTCTGTAGTCGAAAAAGCTATTATTGATAAAGAAGTTGAGGTAATGGCTAACTGTAAGATAGGTTCTGGTGATGATTATACACCAAATAAGGATAAACCAGACCTCTTAGCAAATGGGCTGAATGTGATAGCCAAAAGAGCTACTATTCCTGAAGGAACAACTATTGGACGAAACTGTCGTATTTTCTCTTATGTGGGAGTAGATGATTTTGAAAATAAAGAAATTCCAAGTGGCAGTACGATTAGTTCTGAAATAGGAGAAAAGGTTGCAGCTGGAGACGAAGCTCATGTAAGAGAGTTAAATACTTAAAGCTAATAAAAAGTTATTTATAAGCTCCCTGCTTCTGGTGGGGGGCTATTTTGTTTATTGAAAAATTTGTGTTAAAATTAATATTGTTAGATCTAATAAATTCAACAGGAGATGATTATTATCAAAGTTAAGTGGTTAGGAAATTCGGCTCTGTTAATTGAAGATGATAACAAAATTGTCATTGACCCCAGCTTTAAAGTAGAAAGCAATTTTGTAGCAGATATTGTATTAATTACTCATGAGCATGATGATCACATTAATTTAGATGATCTGGCAGCTATAAGCGGGAAAGATACTAAAGTTTTTGCTCCACAATCTGTTTATGACAAGTTTGATTTTGAGGGAGAAGTTGTAGAGGCAGGAGATGTAATAGAGGATGAAATTAAGGTTTTAGATGTTGACTGCTATAATTCTGAGGGGTCTGTAGCCTATTTTTATAAAGGTTTATATCAGACAGCTGATGCCTCTGATTATCCTGATCCCGGAGATGAGATTAAATTGCTTTTTACAGCCTGTTTTAATGACTATTTTTCCGATTACTTAGAAAAGGTTATTAAGTTAAATCCGGCAATGGCTATTCCCTATCATTATGATCCTGAAGAAAGACAGGAACTGCTGCAGGCAAAAGGACTGTCCAGTAAATTTGAGCAGATTGGCTGTGAGTCCAGAGTAATAGAAATTGGGGAAGAATTGGAGATATAACTCTTATTATACTCAATAAATATTGTTAATTTTTGGCCTGCCTTAGATGCAGGTCTTTTTTTAATGTTGGTTTTATATTTATAACCTCTATAACTAAAACTAAGAAACCCTCAGGAAAGGATTTCTAACTTTCTTGAGGGTTTTTATGTAAAAACGATTAATCACCATTTAGACTTTCTAAAAAATTTATTAAGCTTTTCCTTTGAACAGGGCTCAACTGGCGAGCATTATCAAGCAGAGGTTTTAATGAATCAGGAACAGCATTATCTGGTTTAGAAAAAAATTCTGCAATTGTAATTCCCAGAACATCACATATTCGTTCCAGAGTTGTAATTGTGGGTGACTGTTTGTTTGATTCAATTGAACTAATAAATGACTGGCTGATTCCTGTGTGAAGTGACAACTTCTTCTGACTTAAATGTCTTTCATTACGGTACTTTTTTAAACGCTTTCCGATATTCATAATCAATACCTCCCTGCAGATATTCTTTTTTGATCTTTCCAGATAGTTAATAAATAATTTATATCACTATAATGATAATTTAACACTATTATACCATTTATTTCTTGCAAAAAATAGTAAAAAGATAAAATTTTATAAATTTAATTCTGAAGATTATAAAAAATATTAATATATAACTTATTAATCATTATAATTATTGAAGATAAATTATTATAGTGATAGTATAGTATATAGTGAATAAAATATTAAGGGAGGAAGAAATATGTCAGCAAAGTTAGCAAGGAAAATCAAAAAGTTTCGAAAAGAAAGAGAGCTGACTCAGCTTAAACTGGCAGAGAAAGCAGGTATTGCCCAGTCTTTTTTAAGTAATATTGAAAATGGACTTCAGAGCCCTTCCTTAAAAAACTTAGAAAAAATATCTAAGGCTCTGGATGTTTCATTAAATGATCTTTTAAAATGACTGAATATTAATGCAAAATTTAATTAAACTGATTTTTGTTAAATGATTACTTTAATTACCTCTGTTTTGTGTTATTTTTTAATATAGGAGAAGTGAGAAGTTGCAAAAATAGGAGGTAATAATTATGGAAGCAGAATTAAAGCAGAAAAGACTTGTTCTGGTTTCCAATGGAGAACCGTATAAACACGTTTATCAAAATCAGGGAATTAAGCAGCAGAAACTTGCCGGTGGACTGACAACTGGTCTCGATCCAATGATGCAGGAAGATAATGGGCTCTGGATTGCCTGGGGTCGAGGTGAGGCTGATTTTGAGGTTGTTGATCAGGATAATAAGGTAAAAGTTCCTGATAATGATGGCTACACATTAAAAAGAGTGAAGTTGAGTGAAGAAGAGAAAAATGGTTTTTATTACGGATTTTCGAATGAAGTTATGTGGCCGATTAGCCACACTTTTATCTCGAAAGCAAATTATAAGGAGGATTACTGGCTAAATTACAAACAGGTAAATCAGAAATATGCAGAAAGTGTGCTGGATGAACTGCAGGAAGATGATCTTGTCTGGATTCATGATTATCATCTGGCTCTGGTTCCCGGTATATTAAAAGAAGAAAAACCGGAAACTAAAACATCACTTTTCTGGCATATACCCTGGCCGGCCTGGGAGGCTTTTAGGACTATTCCCTGGCGAAAAGAGATTATAGAAGGAATGCTGGCTGCTGATTTTCTGGCTTTTCATACAGATCTTTTTGTCTATAATTTTTTAAGCTGTGCTGAAAAGATTGGAGCAGAAGTCAATTTTTCCGAGAAAGAAGTATATTATCAGGGAGCAAAAACTAGAGTGGAAAGTATCCCCCTGGGAATAGATTATCAGAAATTTAGTAATCTAGCTCAGGATGAGGATTACCTTGCAAAAGCAAAAGAAATCAAGTCGAGTTATGAAACTGAAAAACTGATTTTTGCTGTTGATAGATTGGACTATACCAAAGGAATTGAAGAAAGATTGGCAGGGATTGATAAATTTTTTGAAAAGTATCCAGAATATCAGTGTGAACTAACTTTTGTTCAGCGAGTTGCCCCCAGTAGAACAGGAATTGAAGAATATCAGCAGATGAAAGAAAGAATTGAAAAAAAGGTAGGGGAAATCAATGGAAAATATCAAAAAGATAAATGGCAGCCTGTAAAATACTTTTATGGTTCAGTTCCTCAGGAAGATTTGCTTCCTTACTATAAAGCGGCTGATCTGGCATTGATTACAGCTTCAATTGATGGGATGAATCTGGTTGCTAAAGAATATCTGGCAGTTCAGGATTCCGGAGTTCTGCTGCTCTCTGAATTTGCAGGTGCAGCTGAATATTTAGACAGTGCTATCCAGGTGAATCCATATAATACTGAGGAGCTCGCAGATGGTATTTATCAGGGTCTGGAGATGCCTGCAGCAGAGAAAAAAGAGAGATTAGAGCAGGCTCAAGCTGATCTAAAAGAATATGATATTAACTGGTGGCGTGATTATTTTCTAGAAAATTGGATTGATTGTTATGAATAAAAAATATGCACTGGACAATCTAAATCTTAATAATATTAAAGCTCAAATCAAAAAAGCAGATAATGTGCTGTTTTTTCTGGATTATGATGGAACTCTGGCTCCTTTTCAGCCTGATCCCCTTTCTGCTTTCGCTTTACCAGAAATTGAGACTAATCTAAAAGAACTGGAAAAAAAAGAAGCTTATTATTTAAGCCTGGTTTCAGGTAGAAAGTTAGCTGAGCTTAAAAAGATGATCGATCTTAAGCGGAGTAATTTTGCTGGCAGTCATGGACTGGAAATCGAGCTCTTTTTTTCGGAAGGGGTTATCTATCCCTATCAGACTAATGAAATTGATGTTTTAAGCAAAAAGAACTATCAGAAAAGCAAAGAAAAGTATCTGGCGAAAGCGGGGGTTAGATTGGAGGATAAAGGTTTTGGTTTTGCTCTACACTTTGAATCTGAACAGAAGCAGCTGAAAGCAGAAAAAGATTTAAAAGCTTTATTTAAAAACACTGCTTATCAGGTTTTAGCAGGGCGAAAAATTGTTGAAATCAGACCTGCTGGCTGGGATAAAGGTCAGGCAGTAAAATATATAAGTAATCAGATTAATAAGAAACTGGGGATAGACAACACTTTGCAGATTTATATTGGTGATGATAGTACAGATGAAGATGCTTTTAGAGTTATAGAAAATGGTATTACAATTTATGTAAAAAATGAAGATGATTTAAGTACTGAAGCAGAATATTATCTTTATGATCCGGAAGATACAGCAGAATTATTAGTAGAAATCGCAGGAGAGAATTAAATTCCTGCGATTTTTTGTTAAATTTTATGGAATACTGGCTTCATTTTTGCAAAAGTTGTAAGTTCTTTGAAACCAATCTCCTTCAGTTTTGATTTTGTATAATTAAATTTATTAGTTACTTTGTCCGGTGTGTGACTGTCCGAACCAATAGTTAAAATTTTTCCTCCCAGTTTATAATATAGTTTCAGAATTTCAAAACTGGGGAGAGGATTTTTAGCATCAATTCTATAACCGGATGTATTAACTTCCAGTCCCTTATCCTTTCTAATAATTATTTTTAAAATTTCTCTTATTAGTTCAGCAGCTTTGTTGTTTTCCATTAAATCCGGTTGAGTATTAAAGTCTCCATAACGGCGGATAATATCCAGATGACCGATTACACTGTAATTATCATAGTTTCGGACGACTTCAAGCACGGATTTTAAATATTGAATATAAGCTTCCCACTGGCTGTAATTTTTAAAAAAATCTCCATTATAAAGATCTTTTTTTTCTGCAGTATGAAAAGATCCAATAATAAAATCAAAATCCTGATCTAAATAATTATTACATTCTTTAAGTATGTGAGACTGCAGACCTATTTCAACTCCCTTTTTAATAACTAAATCTCCCTTATATCTCTGCTGACACTTTTCTATTTCTTTTAAATATTTATTTTTATCAAGTAAAAACTCAATTGTGTTGTCTTTATAATCTATATCATGGTGATCAGTGATTGCTATTTCGTCCAGGCCTTTATCAACAGCTGTCTGACATAATTCGTCCATTGTCATTTCTGAGTCAGCTGAGAATTTAGAATGCAGGTGATAGTCAAAAGTATACATTAAAAATCTCCTCCAGGTTATTTATATTTAACTTTATCATAGCATAGTTTTTATTCAAATTAAATTTTTTTAAAATTTAAAGAATTATTTGTATCTAACTTTCAAATTGAATATAATGGTAATAGAAAGAATACAGAAAATTCGGGAGGGATAAATGATGGAATATAGAACAGTTGGTAAGACAGGAGTTCAGGTTTCTCCGCTCTGTTTTGGAACGATGTCTTTTGGTGGGATAGCTGACGAAGAGATGTCGCGCAAGATGTTTAAGGCAGCTCTAGATAGAGGTGTTAACTTTTTTGATTCTGCAGATGTCTATAATGCAGGACGCTCGGAAGAACTTTTGGGTAAGTTTATGCAGGAAAATAATTGTAGAGATGAACTGGTAATTACTTCTAAAGTATATGGTAAGACTGCTGAAGATGTTAATGCTCAGGGGCTCTCACGACGCCACATAAAATTGGGAGTAGAAGAGAGTTTAAAGAGATTGAAAACTGACCGCATAGATTTTTATTTTGTCCACAGTTTTGATAGTAAAACTGATATGCTGCAGACTTTAAGGGCTATGGATGCTCTGGTCAAAGAAGGTAAGATTTTATATCCAGCTGTTAGCAACTGGGCAGCCTGGCAGATAGAAAAGGCTCTTGGGATTTCCCGCCAGGAAAGTCTGGCCCGCTTTGAACTGGTGCAGCCAATGTATAATCTTGCCAAAAGACAGGCGGAAGTTGAAATTTTGCCGATGGCTGAATCAGAGAAAATGGGAGTTATTT
This sequence comes from Halanaerobium sp. ST460_2HS_T2, assembly GCF_003337665.1. NCBI lineage: Bacteria > Bacillati > Bacillota > Clostridia > Halanaerobiales > Halanaerobiaceae > Halanaerobium > Halanaerobium sp. ST460_2HS_T2. The sequence continues at coordinate 258,744 of NZ_QPJF01000001.1, read as the reverse complement.
CTTACAGTCCATTAGGTGGTGGACTGCTGACTGGAAAGTATGGAAAAGATACAAGACCTGCTAAGGGAAGACTGGTGGAAAGAGATGACTATGCTGCCCGCTATGGTTTAAAACAGTATTATCAGATAGCAGAAGATTTTAGCAATCATGCTCGTAATAGAGGTGTCGAACCAGCCTCGCTGGCAGTTGCCTGGGTAATGTCCAATTCGGCTATTACTGCTCCAATTATTGGGGCTCGTAATCTTGAACAGCTAAAAGGTTCACTGGGAGCATTAGATATCGAGATGACAGAGGATTGGAGAAAAGAAATTACAGAGCTTTCAATTACTCCTCCGCCGGCAACAGACAGATTAGAGGAACAAAAAAATATCAGTTATTTTTAAAAAATGGTTATTCGAGAAATTAATACTTATTAAAATACAGGAGGTTTTAATTAATGAATAAAAAAGAAATTGCAGGGATGATTGATCATACTATTTTAGGAGCAGAAGTAACTAAAGCAGCAGTGAGGGAAAAATGCAGAGAGGCAAAAGAATATAATTTTGCTTCAGTCTGTGCTAACCCGGACCAGGTGACTTTAATGGCTGAAGAACTTGCTGATTCTCCGGTAAAAGTCTGTACAGTAATTGGTTTTCCCCTTGGAGTTAATGCAACTATGACTAAGGTTGCAGAAGCCGAAATAGCAGCAGCCGAAGGGGCAGATGAACTTGATATGGTGATTAAAGTTGGAGCTTTAAAAGAAGGAGATTATGAGCTGGTTAAAAATGATATCAAAGCAGTTGTTGAGGCTGCCGGTGATAAGCTGGTCAAGGTAATTATCGAAACCTGCTATTTAACAGATCAAGAAAAGGTTAAAGCCTGTGAACTGGCAAAAGAAGCTGGAGCAGATTTTGTTAAAACATCTACTGGTTTTGGCAGTGGAGGAGCTACTGTAGAAGATATAACTCTCATGAGAAAAACTGTTGGTAAAGAAATGGGAGTTAAAGCATCAGGCGGAATTCACAGTCTGGAAGAAGCTAAAGCAATGATTGAAGCAGGAGCAACCAGAATTGGAGCCAGTTCCGGTGTACAAATTATCGAAGGTGATGAAGTAAATTCTGATTATTAAAATGATAAATTTTTGCTAGATATAAAGCTAAATACTTTTAAAAGGAGACCTGCTGGAGCTGATATTTTCCAGCAGGTTTTTAAGTTTTAAATTTAGCTTAAATAGTGTTAAAATTAAGACAGAATAGGAAATTTGCTAAAAGACTTGACAGTAGAGAACATAATCAATATAATAGATACAACATTTTAATACTTTAATATGATAAAGGACTAAATTAAACGGGAGGTTGCTATAGATGAATGCATTTGTAGAAGGTGTTCGAGATATTTTGCCGGCAGAACTTAGAAAAAGAAGAGTTATCTATCAGACTATCAGAGAGGTTTTTGAAGCCAATGCTTATCGGGAAGTCATTACACCAACCCTGGAATCTTTAGAATTGTATGCAGGTATAGAGGGTCTGGTTGATAAAAGTGAGATGTTTAAAGTTGTTGATGATAGGGGCCAGATTTTAGTTTTAAGGCCTGATTTAACAATGCCGATAGCTCGTCTGGCGGCAAGTCGTTTTCAGGATAGCCCCCGGCCTTTAAAATTTTCTTATTTAAGTTCTGCTTTCCAATCAAAAAATTCCCAGAGTTTAAGTTTAAAGGAAAAGACTCAGGCCGGTGTAGAACTAATTGGTTCTGCCAGTCTGGAATCTGATCTGGAAATGATTATGCTTTTAATTAAGACTTTAAAGAAAGTGGGAGTAGAAGCTCCTCTGATTGATATAGGCCATGCAGATTTGATTAATGAAATTTTTGCAGACTTAAAAATTGCTGAAAATGAAAAAGTAGAGCTGCGTAAATTGCTGGCAGCTAAAAATAAAATAGGTGTAAAGAATTATTTGAGAAAAGTTGAGCTTTCGGAGGATGCAGAAGATGTATTATTGAGACTTCCTTCTCTTTTTGGATCTCCTAAAAAGGTAATTGAAGTAATGAAAGAAATGCCTTTATCCCAAGAAACAAAAGAAGTCTTAAAAACTCTGTCCGGTCTTTTTTCCAGATTAAAAGAATTAGAATTACTGGATTATATTACTTTTGATCCAATGCTGATTTCGCGTCATGGTTATTATACCGGGCTGATTTTTAAGGGTTATGCCCGGGGATACAGTAATTTGCTGGCCAGTGGTGGTCGTTATGATAATCTAACTGAAAAATTTGGAGTAGAAGAACCGGCTGTTGGATTTGCTCTTGAAATTGAAAATTTGCTTGATTATTTAAATAGAACGGAGAACTTTGCTGAGGATCAGGAAAAAAGATTTTTGCTCTCTTATCAGTCAGATTCAGATATGCAGCTTGCTTTTGAGCTAGCAGAAGATTTAAGAAGGGCTGGCTTTGTAGCTGAAGTATATAATGGTGCCAATAAAGAGTATTTAGATTTTCAGCAGGTAAATTTCGAAATTTGCCTGGAAGCTGATAAACTGGAATTAAAACAAAATGGTGGTGCCAGTGCTGTAATTGAAAGAAACCAAAAAGAAGCTCTGGAGTACTTAATTTTAAATAAAATAGAGGAGTGGGAATAATGGACAATCTCTGTATTGCTATGGCCAAGGGGAGGCTGGCTAAAGAAGCAGTTAAACTCTTTCGTCAGGCTGGATATGACTTACCTGAAAATATGCTAAAATCACGCAAACTAATTTTCGAAATTGAGAGTGAAAAATTCGAAATAATTCTGGTTAAGCCGGCTGATGTACCAATTTATGTAGAATATGGTACAGCTGATCTGGGAATTGTAGGTAAAGACACCTTACTGGAGGAAAATAGAGATTTATATGAGGTACTTGATTTAGAATATGGAGTCTGTGAGTTTGCCCTGGCGGGATTACCGGACAGAAAAGATACTTTGCTTGAACGAAAAGTAGCGACTAAATATCCAGATTTTACCCGACGTTATTTCCGCAGTAAAGGAGAACCAGTAGAAATTATTAAACTTAATGGTTCGATTGAGCTGGCCCCACTTACAGGTCTGGCGGATACTATTTTAGATATTGTGGAAACAGGAAGAACATTAAAAGAAAATGGTCTGGTGATTTATGAGAGTATCAGAGATTTATCTGCTCGTTTGGTTGTAAATAAAGTGAGTATGAAGACCAGGCAGGATGAGATAGCTGCAATTATTGAAGCTTTAGACGAAGTAGTCAGTGGGGATGATAGTAATGCTTGAATTAAAAAAAATTAGCAATGGTCGTAAAAATGTTGAGCAGGTTAAAGAACTTTTAAATAGTCGTTCCGGTGATAATCTGGCTAAATATAGAGAGACTGCAGCAGGGATTTTAAAGAATGTGCAAAAAAATGGAGACCTGGCAGTTTTAGAATATACTTCTCGCTTTGATGGGGTAGACTTTGAAGCTTCAGAGTTGGAGGTAGAAGAGGCAGAAATTGAAGCTGCTTTGAAAGAAGTAGATCAAGATTTTATAAAAGCTTTAAAAAATGCGGCAGCAAATATTAAGGATTTTCATGCTGAACAGAAAGATAAGTCCTGGCAGAAACAGAAAAAACCAGGGATTATAACAGGACAGATCTGTCAGCCTCTCAAAAGAGCAGGCGTCTATGTTCCCGGCGGCAGAGCTGCCTATCCTTCATCTGTGTTGATGACTGTAATTCCGGCAAAAGTGGCTGGTGTCGAAGAAATTATTATGCTGACACCTCCTGATAAGGAAGGGGAGGTAAGTCCAGTTATTCTGGCTGCCGCAAAAATTGCTGGAGTAGATAGGATTTTTAAAATTGGTGGGGCTCAGGCAGTTGCAGCAGCAGCTTATGGGACTGAGACTATTCCCGGAGTTGACATTATTGTTGGTCCAGGCAACATTTATGTTTCAATGGCTAAAGAATTAGTTTTTGGACAGGTAAAGATTGATATGATTGCAGGACCAAGTGAGATTATGATCATGGCAGAAAAAGATTCTAACCCGGCCTATATTGCTGCGGACTTAATGAGCCAGGCTGAGCATGATCCGCTTGCTTCTTCAATTTTGGTGACAGATGCTCCGGAGTTAATTGATAAAGTTAAGGAGGAATTGGAAAAGCAGATTAAAGAAATGAGTAAAAAGGATATTATCAAAGAATCACTGGAAAATTTTGGTCTGATGATTGAGGTCGAAAATCAGGAGGCAGCTTTAGAAATGATTAATCTGGTAGCACCAGAGCACTTAGAATTAGCAGTCAAAAATCCATTTGAACTGCTGCCGGCGGTAGAAAATGCAGGTTCAATTTTTCTGGGGGAATATACACCGGAACCAATTGGTGACTATTATGCAGGGCCCAATCATGTTCTGCCGACTAATTCCACAGCCCGATTCTTTTCTCCGTTATCTGTTCGGGACTTTGTTAAATATTCTGGTTTTATTCACTACAGTAAAGAGGCACTTAAGGAAGCAAGTGATGATGTAATCTGTCTGGCAGAAGGAGAAGGTCTTGATGCTCATGCCAATTCGATAAAAATAAGAAAGCAGGATCAATAAGATTTAAGATTCAAACTTAGGTAAAAGCTACATTCAATCTTGAACCAGCAATATTAAAGGAGGAAATAATGAGCAGTAATAATTTAAATAAGAAGGAAGAAGCTTTAAAAGAGCTGTTGAGGCCTGAAGTCAGGGCGATATCTCCATATAGAGGAGAGGAGGATAATTTTGAGGTAAAGATAAATTTATCTGGTAATGAATCTCCTTTTGATCTGCCGGTAGAAATTAAGGAGAAATTTAAAGAAGAATTTGATCAGCATGATATTAACCGCTATCCGGAAATTTATTCTGAGCGTCTGCAGCGGACACTGGCCAGTTATTTGAGTCAGGAATTAAATAAAGAGGTAAGTACAGGAGAAATAATTGTCGGTAATGGTTCTGATGAGTTGCTGGATATGTTAATAAGAACTTTTGTCGAACCAGGAGATGTGGTTTTATCTCAGGCGCCTACATTTTCAATGTATCAGTATTTTACAGAATTAAGTGGCGGTAAATATAAAGAAGTACCGCTGAATGATGATTTCACATTTGAAAATTTAAAGGCTAAAATTGATGAATTTGAGCCCAAGCTAATTTTTCTCTGTTCTCCCAATAATCCCACCGGGGAAATTATTTCTCGAGAAATGATCTTAAGTTTAGCAAATTATTTTTCGGGACCACTGATCATTGACGAGGCCTATGCTGACTTTAATGACTTTGATTTGATGCCTGAGGTTGAAGACTATCCTAATCTAGCTGTTACTCGAACTTTTTCCAAAGCTTTTGGCCTGGCCGGTATTCGTTTTGGTTACCTTTATGGAAATAGAGTTCTGGTAAAAGAATTAGAAAAAGTTTTGAAACCATACAATTTAAATAGCCTAACTGATATTCTGGCTTGTTTAATCCTTGAAAATAATGATATTATAAAAGAAAGAATTAATTTAATCAAAAGCGAGAGGCAGAAGATGTATCAGAAATTAAATCAATATCAGGGATGGCGGCTTTATCCTTCAATGGCTAATTTCATTTATATTGAGGGAGAAAAAACTAAAGAGTTTAAAAACATTTTAAATCAGCAGGGAATTAAGATTAGATCATATGCAAAGGTACCGGCAGCAATTAGAATTACTATTGGCAGTAGGGAAGAAAATAAAGCTGTACTCAAAGCTTTTGAAGAATTTAAAGCGAAAAACTAGGAGTGATTTATAATGAGTAGAGATCGGGTAGCAGTTGAACAGCGTAAAACTAAAGAAACTGAGATTATTGCCAGCGTTAATCTGGATGGAGAAGGTAGAAGTGATATCAAAACAGGTGTTGGTTTTTTTGATCATATGCTGGATCAGATCGCCCGTCATGGTGATATTGATTTAGAGCTTTCGGTAAAAGGGGACCTTCATATTGATCAGCATCATACAATAGAAGACACCGGGATTGCTCTTGGTAGAGCTTTTGCTCAGGCTCTGGGAGATAAAAAAGGAATTAGCCGCTTTAGCAGTGCTTTAGTTCCTCTGGATGAGACTTTAGTCAGAGCAGTTATTGATATCAGTGGCCGCCCCTACCTATATACAGATTTACCTTTTTCAAGAGAGATGGTGGGAGATTTCCCCTCAGAAATGGTGGTAGAGTTTATGCGGGCCTTTGCTTTTAATGCCGGGATTACTCTTCATCTGGAGATTCTGCATGGTGATAATTGTCATCACCAGGTTGAGGCAGTCTTTAAGGCGCTGGCCAGAGCTTTAAAGGATGCAGTCCGGATTGAATCAGATAAAATTCCTTCCACAAAGGGTGTGCTTTAAGTGATAGCAATAATTGATTATGGAGCAGGCAATTTAAATAGTATTCAAAAAGCACTGGAGTTTGTGGGGGAAGAAACAGTTATTCTGGAAACTGGTAAAAAAGAAGAAATAAAAAAATATGATGCTTTAGTCTTACCGGGAGTAGGTGCTTTTCCCGGAGCTATGGAGAGGTTAAAAAGAGATGGATTTATAGATTTTATTGATCAATTTGTAAAAACAGGAAAGCCATTTTTAGGTATCTGTCTGGGGATGCAGCTTTTATTTGAATGGGGATATGAGGATCAGAAGACTCCTGGACTTGGACTTTTAAAGGGTGATGTTGTCAAAATGGACAGCCACTATAAAATTCCCCACATGGGTTGGAATCAACTGGATATTATAAAAAATGATCCCTTATTTAATGGTCTGCCGGAAAACCCTCATTTTTACTTTGTCCATTCCTATCAGCTAGATAAAGTGACAGAGGATGTACTGGCTACAGTTGGCTATGGGACTACCGTACCAGCAGTAGTCAGAAAAGATAATGTAATTGGACTGCAGTTTCATCCAGAAAAAAGTGGAGATAACGGGATCAAACTTTTGAAGAATTTTAGGGAGTTGTTATAGATGATAGTATTACCGGCAATTGACTTAAAAGCAGCTGAGGTAGTCAGACTAAAACAGGGGGATTTTGAGCGTAAAACAGTTTACAGTCAGAATCCACTGGCAGTTGCCAGGGAATTTGCTGCCAAAGGAGCAAAATGGCTGCATCTGGTTGATTTGGATGGAGCTTCTCAGGGAGTAAGTCAAAATCTCGCTGTAATTAAGAAGATAGCAGCAGAAACAGAACTTAAAATTCAGACCGGCGGCGGAATCAGAAAAAAAGAAGATGTCAAGCGTCTGCTAAATCTGGGGGTTAAGAGAGTAATTATTGGTACTCTGGCTGTAAAGAATCCGGAACTGCTGGCAGAAATAATAGAAGAATTTGGAGCAGCGAGTATTCTGGTTAGTATTGATGCCCGGGATGGGAAAGTTGCAACTTCTGGCTGGCTGGAAGCAAGTGAAAAGGATATGCTGGATTTTGCAAAAGAGATGGAAAAATTAGGAGTAAAATACATACTATATACTGATATTGGTAGAGACGGTATGCTGAGTGGCCCGGATTTTAAGGGCCTAAAAAAATTACAGACTGAGACAGATTTAAATATTATTGCTTCTGGCGGGATAAGCTGCAATCAGGATTTATATGATCTGGCTGCAGAAAATTTTTATGGTGCGATTACCGGTCAGGCAATTTACCAGGGAAAAGTTGATTTAAAAGAAGTCTTAGCAAAGCTGGGTGAAAAAGATGCTTAAAAAGAGAATTATTCCCTGTCTTGATATTAAAGATGGTAGAGTTGTTAAAGGTGTTAATTTTGTTGATTTAATAGATGCTGGAGATCCAGTAGAGTCTGCAAAAGAATATAATGATCTGGGGGCAGATGAGCTTGTATTTTTGGATATTACAGCAACTAAAGAAAAGCGTAAGACTCTAGCAGAACTGGTGGAAAAAGTGGCTGCTCAGGTTTTTATTCCCCTTACTGTCGGTGGAGGAATAAGAACGGTAGAGGATATGCAGTTTATTCTCCGGGCTGGAGCTGATAAAGTTTCGGTTAATTCAGCTGCAGTCAAAAATCCAGAGTTGGTTAGGGAAGGTGCAAAGATATTTGGTTCTCAATGTATAGTTGGAGCTGTTGATGCAGCCAAAAAAGAAAATGGAGCAGGCTGGGAAATTTTTATTCATGGTGGAAGTAAAGAGACCGGAATTGATTTAATAGAATGGGTTAGAAGGCTGGAAGAGCTTGGTGCAGGAGAAATTCTGCTGACCAGTATCAATGCTGATGGAACTAAAGATGGTTTTGATCTGGAAATGCTTAAAGCTGTAACTGAGTCAGTTAATATACCAGTAATTGCCTCTGGTGGAGCAGGTAATATTCAGCATTTTAAAGATGTATTTACTAAAACAGGAGCAGATGCTGCTCTGGCGGCTTCTATTTTTCATTTTGGAGAAATAGCGATTAAGGATGTCAAGCAAGAGCTTGCAAAGGCAAAGATACCAGTTAGAATTGAAGCTAAGAAGTAATAGATTTTAATAGAAAAAATAATAACGGATATTAGGAGTTTTTAAAGTTGTTCAGCAGAAAGGATATGGTGGTCGAGTGTTAGAAGTAATTGATAAATTAGATGAGATTGATTTTAAATTTAATCAGCAGGGTTTAATGCCTGCTGTTGTTCAGGATTATAAAACAAAAGAGGTGCTGATGGTTGCTTATGTAAATGAAGAAACCCTTAAGCTCAGCCTGGAAAAAGAGGAAACAGTTTTCTACAGCCGCTCCCGCCAGGAAATCTGGCATAAGGGAGAAACCTCTGGTAATACTCAAAAGATTAAAGAAATATATTATGACTGTGATCAGGATACGATTCTATTTATGGTAGATCCAGCAGGACCCGCCTGCCATACAGGTAAGACTTCCTGCTTTTATCGAAAAATTGCTGAAAACAGTGGTGAAAAGAAAAAATCTCCTGCTTTAGGGCAGCAGGCTCAGAATATTAAAGATGAGTTTGAGGAAGATAAGGTTATTGATTTTCTCTATAACTTGATTTTAAGTCGAAAAGAAGAAATGCCAGAAGGATCCTATACTACCTATCTTTTTGAAGAGGGAATAGATAAAATTTTAAAAAAGGTGGGAGAAGAATCAGCAGAGGTAATAATTGCTTCTAAAAATAAACCAGATCAAGAGCTGGTTCTAGAAACTGCAGATTTAGTATATCATATGCTGGTTTTGCTGGCTGAACGAGGAATCAATCCGGCTCAGATTAGAAATGAATTAAAAAAAAGACATAAATAAAATTTATATTTAGCAGATTATAAGCTAAGATTTTCTATTTGGTTAAAATATAATTTTGCTTAATAATTGAAGGTATCAGCACCTGGATTATTTTTCAGAGCGGCTGGTACCTTACTTTTTTGGCTGCCTTTTTTCTGTTTTTATGCTATAATATAGTAAAATGATTGATTTAATTTACTTTTGTTAATTTTAAGAAGAAAAGTCGGGAAAAGTGTCATCTGTAGGAGGGGAACTGGTGGAAAAATTACTGAGTAGATTTAAGTACATAATAATAATACTTCTGGCCCTGATCATGATTTATATTTTTTCAACTCAATATACTAATATTAGAGAAGTTGTAGAGAGTAAATATAACAGTCAGCAGCAGCTGGTCGAGAAAAATATTTTGCAGACTGTCAATTATATTAATAATGCTTATAAAATTGCCGAGCAGCAGTTAAATGGGGAGATGAAGGAGTATTCTGAGCAGTTGGTGGCAAAATATCGGGAAAATCCAGAGGTAATGAACTGGGATTTAGATAGACTGCAGAATAATTTTGCTGGCTATGATATATATATTGTAAATAAAGATTTAAAAATTATAAAAACCACTTATGAGGAAGATCTGGGTCTTGACTTCTCTAAATTTGGTAGTTTTGCTACTATTTTAAGAGAAAGAATGGCAGGCGACAAGTTTGAAGTCGATAGAATTGATATTTCTACTCAGGCTGGAGAAATCAAGAAGTACAGTTATATGCCAAGTCCGGATAATCAATACTTATTTGAGCTCAGTGTTAGTATTGAAGATCAGTATCCCTCTTTTCATAGTTTGAATCTCTTTAAAGATGCTACTGCTTTAACAGAAGAATATCAGCTGGTAGAAGATATTGCTTTTTACAGTGTAGAGCCTGTTAATCACCAGGTAGCAAAACTCAGAAATAGTAAAAAGCCTTATTTAAATCCAGATGTACCTGAGTTTGAAGAAGAATTGGCAAGAGAGGCTGTGCTCAACAATTCACTTCAACAAAATTCAAAGGAGATAGCTGGTGTTCATTATAGTTATCGCTTTTTTCCGGCGTTAGTTAGTGATAAAAAAACTGAGCAGGGATGGAATTCTTATGTAGTAGGAATTGTATATAATGATCAGATTATGCGAGAAGAAATAAGCGGGCACAGAAATCTATTTGCAGTTAACATAGTTCTACTGGCAGCATTATTTGCCAGTTTTATAGCTATTGTAGTTTACTTGCTAAAGCGATTTGAACATCAGGCTTATCATGACAAACTAACTGGTTTAGCAAATAGAAAATATTTTGTAGAAGAATTTAAAAAATTAAAAGAGAAAGCTGATTTTGCTGGGAATAATATTGGACTTGTTTTTATTGATATTGATAAATTCAAAACAATTAATGACAATCATGGCCATGATATCGGAGATCAGGTTTTGAAAAATATTGCTTTTAGAATGCAAAATAATTTAAAAGAAAAAGACTTAAAAGCCAGAATGGGTGGAGACGAATTTGTTGTTGCCCTGGCTGATTTAAGTTCTAAAGATAAAATAATTAAGATAACTAAAAGACTCATCAAGGAACTTAAGAAGCCATTAATTGTGAACGGAGAAGAAATTTTTATTAATGTTAGTGCTGGTGTTAGTTTTTATCCAGATGACAGTCAGGAACTTGAAGCTTTAATTAAAGATGCCGATTCTGCTATGTATAAAGCTAAAAGAGAGAAAAAAGATATAGAGATTAGTTTTTAATATAATAGTATATTTAGTTTTAGAAAGTCTTAAATTAGGAGCTTTAAAATGTTTAGTAAATATTTCAATGTAATGGCATTTCCTGCAGGTCCAGTCTGTAATTTAGACTGTGAATACTGCTATTATCTTAAAAAAACAGAGCTATACCCAAAGATAGATGATTTTCAGATGTCAGAGGAGACTCTGGAAAAATATATTAAACAGTATCTAGAGGCTCAGCCTGGTCCGTTGGTAAATTTCGGCTGGCAGGGTGGAGAACCAACTTTAAGAGGCCTGGAGTTCTTCCAAAAAGCAGTTGAATTACAGAATAAATACGCACCTGAAGGCTGGAAAGTAGAAAATTCAATCCAGACCAATGCAGTTTTAATTAATGATCAGTGGGCACAGTTTTTAAAGGAAAATAATTTTCTGGTGGGGGTAAGTCTAGATGGACCAGCAGAACTGCATAATAAATACAGAAAAGATAAAGCTGAAAGCGATACCCATCAAAAGGTAATGGCTGGAATAGAAACACTTAAAAACTATGGTGTAGAATACAATATTCTAACAGTAGTTAATGATTTTAATGCTCAAAAACCGGAAGCTGTTTATCAATTTTTTAAAGAAATTGAAGCCGATTTTATTCAGTTTATACCGATTGTAGAAATAGATGAGAATGGAGATATAACTTCTCGATCAGTAAAAGCAGAAGATTACGGTAAATTTTTAATTAAAGTTTTTAATGAATGGCTGGATGATCTGGGTGATATTTATGTACAGATATTTGAAGAGGCAGTCTCAGCCTGGTCAGGATATGGAGCCAATCTTTGTGTTTTCAGTAAAGAATGTGGTAAGGGACCTGTAATGGAGTATAATGGAGATTTATATTCCTGTGATCATTTTGTGGAACCTGAATATAAGCTAGGAAATATTAATGAGAAAAGTATTTTAGAGATGATGAATTCTAATCAGCAGCAGGAATTTGGTAGAGCCAAAAAAGAAAATTTAAATCAAAAGTGCCTTGAATGTGAGTATTTATTTTTCTGTAATGGCGGCTGCCCTAAAAATAGGATAATTGATACAGGAGATAAAAATAAACTTAATTATCTCTGTGAGGGATATAAAATTTTCTTTGCTTATCTAGACCCCTTTATGAATAGGCTGTCCCAAATGGTAAAGCAGAGAAAGTCTCCAGGGTTGATGAAAAGAGAGATGAAGAAAATTTATCAAGAGAAATGGGATACTGGTCGAAATGATCCCTGTCCCTGTGGTAGTGGAAAGAAATATAAAAAATGCTGTTTGGAGTCTCAATAATGATTTTGAAATAAGAAAAAGTCCTCCTGATGCCATTTGAGCAAAAAGGAGGAGTTGATTGTTTTATTTATCTACTGTATAACCTGTTATTTACACTCATTACCATTTTATTTGTAAATATATTTTAAAGACTTAAGCTATCTTTATTAAAAAGACAACTATTTTTCGTCTTTGAAAATCCTTTTAACGGTTTGATAGGCTAATTTAGGTCTGCGGTACTCATCAACAATTCCTTTATTATTTTTACTCCGGGGTCTGGTGTGGAACCAGGCATTACCAGCAGTACCGGGTTCACCCGGAATACCATCTTCACTAACCCGACAGTCAGCAAACTGCCAGATTAATGTACCGACAATTTCATCCTGGTCAAGATAATAGCTGAGCAGTTCATCTAAAAGATCCTGCTGTCTTTCTTCAGTCCACTTAACCCGGCTGGGTTCGCGGAAATTATAAATTGCTCCGGCTCCAAACTCACTGATGATTATTGGTTTATCAGCACCACCATTTTTATCAATCCACTTCTTTTCCCGCTGATAATATTTCGCTGGATCATCTGAAAACCAGTCATACCAGCCGCTGTAGATATTTAAAGATACTATATCAACCAGATCAAGGCAGATATCTTTAAAGTGTTCTCGGGTGGCAAAAGTTAAAGGTCGGCTCTGATCCATTTTTTTAATCTGTTCAAACTGTTTTTTATAAATTTCTCTGCCTTCTTCAGCAGCACTTGCACATTCATTTAAAATACCCCAGACAACAATTGCAGGGTGATTAATGTGGTTTTGTACCATTTCTCTATTGCAATCCGCACACTGCTGATCAAAATTAGGGTTCAGCATCTGCTCTAAGCTTAAACCGCGGGCATGATTTTCTTCCCAGACAAAAATACCGCGTTCATCACAGAGGTCAAGAAATAATTCATCATTTGGATAATGAGAAGTACGCACAGTATTGGACTCCAGATCTTCTATCAGATCAAGGTCTTTTTTCATTAAGGAGAAAGGAATTGCCGCTCCAACCATAGGGTGATCTTCATGGCGGTTAAAACCAAGCAGTCGGATTTCTTTACCATTTAACAGCAGCCTGGTTCCATCAACTTTAATTTCACGGAATCCTACTCTATCAATCAGATCGTCGATTAATTCTCCTTTAACATTTGATTTAGGATCAGACTCATCAGCAGCTAAATAGAGTTTAGCTTTTAATAAATACAGATTGGGATTTTCAGCTGACCAGCTTTTTGCTTCTGGGAAAGCAAAATCTTTTTCTATTTTAAGCTGACTATTTGCAGCAATTTCTGCCTGCTTAAAATCTAAGTTATATTTATCTCCGAGAAGAGCTTCAATATTAATTTTTAAAGAGTTTTCAGTTAAGTTTTCTAAAACAAGAGCAACCTTAGCTTTCCATTTTTCATTTTCTTGATAGGGAATAAATTCTATTCTTTTTATATAAGCTTCATTAATTTCCTCTACAGCAGCGCTTCTAATTAAACCTCCATATGTATAGTAATCATTTGGAGTATGCAGGGCAGACTCTTTAGAAAAAGAATTGTCTACTAAAACTTTTAACTCATGTTCTCCTTTTTCAACATCTTTTAGAATACAGTCAAAAGGTGTATAGGCATTATAGTGGTGAGCTACTTTTTTACCATCAAAGTAAACATCGGCAGTATGGCTGACTCCTTTAAAAAGCAGGCGCAGGTTAGTTTTCTCAGAAAGACTAATATTTTTTCTGTAGACTCCCAGTCCTCTATATGTCAGAAAATCAGGATGGTTTTCCCAGCAGCCAGGTACATTTAATTGATAGTTATAATCTTCCGGCTGTTCCTCTTTATTATCAATAGGGGAAAAATCCCATAACCCCGAAAGTTCTTTCTGTTTTCTAAATTGATGACGATCAAATAATCTTATCATTTTAATACCTCCCAGTATAAAATTTTAAAAATATTATGCTTAATTTTACCTTAATCACATTTTAACATAAATATAAGCTTAAAATCTCCGTATTTTTTTAGTTATTAAAGAAAAATTCTGCATATTTTTAGTATTGACTGCTCTCTTTTTGTTGATTTTTTATATTTTGGAGTATAAGATAAAGATATGCTTAATCTCAGATATATTTTTTGTTATATGATAAATTTTCTGCATATATTTAGGAGGGGTTTTTATCAAAGAATTATATGATCCGATGAATGATAAATCTTTTTGGATGTTAAAGCAAAAATTTAATCAGTCATATGAGATGGAAAATAGGCATTACCACAATCATTATGAATTATATTATTTACTCAAAGGAGAGCGCTATTATTTCATTAAAGATAGGAGCTATCATGTTAAAAGTGGTGATCTGGTATTAATAAATAAAAATGCTCTTCACCATACTTCAAATGCAGATGATTTTCATCACGAAAAAATTATGATTTATTTTAAAGAAGAATATCTCAGCGGCTTATTTAATCCAGAAATGAGCATTGATTTATTCTCTATTTTTAGGAGTAACAATAATATCATTAGTTTAAATATTAAAAGTCAGGAATTGGTTAAACAGATGTTATTGAAGCTTCTGGCTGAGTACAATAGTTATAGGTCAGTTTTAGAAGAAAGCAGGCAGAATATTATTTTTAATAGAGAAGATAATAAGCAGTTTAAAGAATCTGAAAGAGAAAAATCATTTCATCTAAAAATTATGCTGGTAGAATTGCTTTATAATTTGAAAAGAATATTAAAAAAAGAGAAGAAAGACTTTAAACATACAAGCCCTCTTCATAAAACAATATCTGAGATAGCACAATATCTCGGCAAAAATTATGATAAAGATATTAGTTTAGGCTATGCTGCCGAAAAATTTTCTCTGAATTCCTGCTATTTAAGTACGAAATTCAAGGAGATAACAGGGTTTTCTTTTATCGAATATCTCAATTTAACCAGGATAAAAGAGGCAAAAGTTCTGCTTGAAAAAACTGATTTAAATATTACTCAAATTAGTCAAAAAGTAGGTTTTAATACCCTATCTCATTTTGGCAGGATCTTTAAAAAACATAATAATACAGCACCATCAAAGTACAGAAAGTTAAAGACAGATTAAATATAACTTCTTAAACGCAAATATAATACTTTATTTTATGGCTGTCCGGCAAGTAATAATTCGGACAGTTTTTTTCTATTTATTAGTTATAAAACTCATTGAAATCAAACTTGGCTGAGATTATTTTAAAAATAATTGTTGACATAGAGTTAACTCAAGGTGTTATGCTTAATTTAGTCAGCTTGAGAAAGTTTAAATTTGATAAGGAGGAATTCAATAATGAAAATTGAGAACGAAAAAGAATTTGATAAAGAGAATGTGTTTGGAAAAGGACAGGAAAATAAGATGTTTGCCAAGTATTTTGTGGGAGACTCTTTTTTGAATCCGCTAACAAATTATGAGGAAGATCCCGTATTTATAGCCAATATTACTTTTGAACCAGGTTGTAGAAACAACTGGCATATTCATCATGGAAAAAATGGTGGAGAACAAATTCTGATCTGTACTGCTGGGAGCGGTTGGTATCAGGAAGAAGGAGAAGATCCGGTAAGTCTTGAGCCTGGGATGGTAATCACTATCCCTACAGGAGTTAAAAACTGGCATGGAGCAAAGGCAGATTCCTGGTTTAGCCATCTGGCTTTTGGTGTTCCAGGAGAGGATACAGGTAATGAATGGTGTGAAGCTGTTTCTGATGAAGAATATAAGCAATTAGAAGAATAGGCAAATTCAGAAGAGGGTGATTTAAGATGATGCTAAGCCTAGAAAAATTATTATTTGTTCTGCTGCTGTCATTATCTATTGTTTTTCTGAGCGTTTTACTTAGTGGAGTTTTAAGTCAGCAGACTTATGCTCAAACAGCAGCTAAAACAGCCGTGGAACTTAGTCAGGAAAGTACTGACACAACAGCTGAGGAGGAAGAAATGGCAATGAGTATTAGAGTTGAATCAGAGGGAAAGACAATAGTTTTTAAATTAAATGATAGTTCAGCTGCAGAATCTTTTTATGAACAGCTGCCGATGACTGTTGAGGTTGAAAATTACAGTAATAATGAAAAGATTTTTTATCCAGCAAATAAACTTAATGTATCAGACACACCACTGGTCAATGCTAAAGAAGGTACTCTCGGTTATTATGCACCCTGGGGAGATGTTATCATGTTCTACAGTGATTTTGGTTCAGCTTCAGGACTATACGAACTTGGAGAGGTAGTATCTGGTGGAGAAAATATTATCTCATTATCAGGTACAATAGAAATTCATAAAAATAAATAAAATTATTCTTTAAATAATTTGACTTAGAGTTAACTTAAAGTGTTATAGTAATATTAAGGGTAGTTTTAAGAATTCTAAAATGTTTTAAAAGATAATTTACTAACTTAATATTTAACGAAAATCTTTAGAATTACTATGGAGCTGGGGCAGTTTTGCCTTCTGCTTCTAATTATATGAAAGGAGAGATTAATTATGATCTTAGAAGAAAATTATACTCTATCTAATGGAGTGGAAATTCCAAAATTAGGTTTAGGAACCTGGATGATTGATAATGACGAAGTTGCAGAGGTAGTTAAAGACGCTTTAGAAATTGGTTATCGCCATATTGATACAGCTCAGGCATATCAGAATGAAAGTGGGGTTGGTGATGGAATTAAAGAATCTGATATTGTAAGAGAAGATATCTTTGTAACTACAAAGATTGCTGCAGAATTAAAGTCATATGGTGAGGCAGCAGCTTCAATTGATGAATCACTTAAGAAAATGGGGCTTGAATATATTGATCTGATTATTATTCACAGTCCAAAACCATGGGCTGAATTTCATGGTGAAGATCATTATCTGGAAGGAAATAAGGAGGTCTGGAAAGCACTTGAAGAAGCATATCAGGCTGGAAAAGTTAAGGCAATAGGTCTTTCCAACTTTGAAAAAGTTGATGTTGAAAATATTCTGGAATACTGTACTGTAAAACCTATGGTTAATCAGGTTCTGGCTCATATTAGTAATACACCACATGATTTAATTCAGTATTCAGAGGATAATGATATACTTGTTGAAGCTTATTCACCAATGGGACACGGAGAACTATTTAAAAATGAAAAAGTTAAAGAAATGGCAGAAAAATATGATGTTTCAATCCCACAGCTGTGTATTCGTTATGGTCTGCAGCTTGGACTTTTACCTCTGCCTAAGAGCGGAAATCCAGAGCATATTAAAAGTAATGCCGAAGTTGACTTCAGCATTTCCGAAGAGGATATGGAATTTTTAAAGAATATGGAGAAAATTGAGGATTATGGAGATGCCAGTGTCTTCCCTGTATATGGAGGAGAAATGTAGTGAAAATCTTGATGCTATAACTATATAGCTATATAGCTAGAAATAAGTAAATAATATGTGCCTTCTGCTTACTCAGAATGATAAAGCAGTTTAGAACCTCGTTTCTATATTTACTATAGAGGCGGGGTTTTTTATTTTTAGATTATATATTTAGAATTTGATTATTATGATCTAATTATATTGATCTTATATGGTAAAGAAGTTTATAAATAAAAGGGGAGTTTAGAAAAAACTACTTTTTAAAAATTATTCAGAGAAGATTTTATAAAAAATTTCAAAAAAGCTTGACCTGGAGTTGACTTTAAGTGATAAAGTATTAAATAATAAGAAATTAATTTAAGATATAGCTTGACTTTGAACTAACTCAAGCTTATATAATTTTATTAAAGTTAGAAGTTAATCTAGAAAAAACCGAAATTATTACAGCTGAAGAAGAAAAAATTAAGGAAGGTGGGATTATTCATGATTTTAGAAGAAAGCTATACTTTATCTAATGGAGTTGAGATTCCAAAGTTGGGACTTGGAACCTGGTTTATCAGCAATAAGGATGCGGAGCAGGTAGTTAAAGAAGCTGTAAAAATAGGATATCGTCATATTGATACAGCTCAGGCCTACCGGAATGAAAGTGGAGTTGGAGATGGAGTTAGAAACTGTGGAGTTAAAAGGGAAGAATTATTTGTAACTACAAAACTTGATGCAGGAAAAAAGTCATATCAGGAGGCTGCCGTATCAATTGATAATATACTTGAAAACTGTTCTATTAAACCAATGGTCAATCAGATTCTGGCTCATATTAGTAATACTCCAGAAGAATTAATTCAATATACAAAGGAAAAAGATATACTTGTTGAAGCTTATTCTCCAATCGGACATGGAGAACTATTTAAAAATGAGAAAATAAAAGAGATGGCAGAAAAATATAATGTTTCAATTCCACAGCTTTGTATTCGTTATGATCTGCAGCTTGGACTTCTGCCTCTTCCCAAAAGCGAAAATCCAGAGCATATTAAAAGTAATGCAGAAGTTGATTTTACAATCTCTAAAGAAGATATGGAAATTTTAAAAAACATGGAAGCAATTGAGGATTATGGAGCTGCCAGTATAATGCCAGTCTATGGTGGAGGTTTTGATTTAAAATCAATCATTTCTTATATTTTTCAGAGAATTGCATCTATCTTTCGCTAAATTTTAATTGAGAAATAGTATTCAGAGCAGGGTTGATTGTATCAGGTAAAAAAGTGATGAAGGTAATTTTAAAAAATTGATACCGACTAAGATTTATGATATCTTAAAAAAACTACTAGATTTGACGTAACGTAAATTTTGCCTGGAGGTAAAAAGATGAAGATAAGGGTGCTTCGCTATTTTTTAACTGTAGTCAGAGAGGGGAATATTACTAGAGCAGCAGAAACTCTGCATATAACCCAGCCTACTTTAAGCAGGCAGTTAATGCAGCTGGAAGAAGAACTTGATACCCAGTTAATAATCAGAGGGAAAAGAGAAATTAAATTGACAGAAGCCGGAAGACTGCTTGTTAAAAGAGCAGAAGAAATTTTATCATTAGTTAGTAAAACTGAAAGTGAGATCACATCAGATCTGGTAACAGGTCAGGTTTCTATTGGTAGTGGGGAGTCAGTTATGACTTCTCAGGTGCTTTCTAAATTAATAAGAAAGTTTCACAGCAAATACCCAAGGGTTAAATTTGATTTATTTACCGGAAACGCCAGTGATATTAAAGAAAAAGTTGATAAAGGCCTGCTCGACATTGGTCTGTTAATTAATCCTGTAGATACTGAAAAGTATTATTCTATAGAATTAGAAGAAAAGGAAAAGTGGGGAATTCTGCTTTTAAAAGATGATCCTTTAGCTGCAAAAAAAGAGATTAAGGCAGAAGACCTAAAAGAAGCTAATTTAATTATCAGCAGGCGCTCAATCATTGAGAACAAAATGGCTAATTTTTTTGCCAGCAATTTTGCGGATCTTAATTTTATTGCTACCTATAATCTGATATATAATGCGCTGACGATGGTGGAAAGTGGTCTGGGATATGCGCTGGCCCTGGAGAGTTCAATTAAAATTGGGCAGAGTGATCAGATTTGTTTTAGGCCGCTTACTCCAGAATTAAGCTCTTCCTGTGTCTTTATCTGGAAAAATCAGCAGATCTTTAATTCGACAGCATCTGCCTTTATAAAATTGATTAAAAGTGAGTATTAGCAATCTTATTATATTAAAATTGCTAATTTAAGAATAAGCAAACAGGGAAAATTCAATTATATTTTTAGAAATATAAGTTTTTTTCAAAAAAAAAAGAAGGAATTCTTTAAATCATCACTAATATATATAATAGAGTTTATTTAATCGATTAAGGAGAATTATAATGGCAACTATAAAAGATATTGCAAAAAAGGCTGGTGTTTCTACAGCTACAGTTTCTTATGTTTTAAACGACAGTGCCCAGATAAGTAAAGAAACGAGAGAAAAGGTTCTTAAAATTGTTGATGAAATGAACTATAAAAGAAATAATATAGCTAAAAGTTTGAGGACTAATAAAACAAATACAATTGGTGTAATTGTTGAAGATATGACTGTTTTTAATTCTCCTCAAATTATAGATGGGATTAATAGATATGTTGAAGAACATGGTTTTCATATTATTTTAAGTAATTTACGCTTAAACAAAAAAATTGGCAACTCTTTTGAAAAAGCAGCCAAATATTCTGAAGAAATAAGTGAAACTATCGATGTTTTATTAACCAGACAGGTTGATGGAATTATCTATATTGGAGAACACCCAAGAGATGTTAGCGGCATAATTAAAAACATTGACAAACCGGTAGTATATACTTATTGTTATAGTTCAGAAGAAAATTCTTATTCTGTTAATTATAATGATAAGCTGGCATCATATCAGGCGACTAATTATCTAATTAATTTAGGTCACCAGAGAATTGCTGTAATTAGTGGGATGATTAATTCTAGACCTTCACACGAGAGACTGCAGGGATATCAGCAGGCTTTAATTGATAACAATTTAAATTTAGATCCAGCTTTGATCAGAACAGGGAACTGGGAATATGATACCGGCTTTAAGTTAAGTAAAGAATTATTAAAAAGCCAAAATCCTCCAACAGCAGTTTTTGCTTTTAATGATTTAATGGCAGTTGGGGTTATTGATGGTGCTCAGTCTATTGGATATAAAGTGCCGGCTGATTTATCAGTAATTGGTTTTGATAATAGAGAATTTAGTCATTTTTTCAAACCCAAGCTGACAACGATAGATCTTCCTTTAAATAAGATGGGAGAAAAAGCTACTAAAAAGCTCATAGATTTAATTAAGGAAAGAAAAATTAAAAGAAATAGCAGTAAAATAGAATGTAAGTTAATTGAAAGAGCATCAGTTAAGAAAATAAGTAAATAAGTATTGAAACTTAAATTAAAAAAGCTTTAGTTTATTGTTTTACATGTTTTATTTAATCGTTTAAATAAATTTAAGGAGGGGCTCAATGGATAATAAAGAAAATTCATTAAAAGAAATTTCTCTGAAGGACGTAAAAATTGATGATGAATTTTGGAATCAACGTTTAGAGAAAAATCGTACTGTAACTTTGGAACATCAATATCAGCAGCTTATCAAAACAGGACGATTAAAAAACTTTAAAAAGGCAGCAGGAATGGAAGCTGGAAATTTTTATGGAATGTTTTTTAATGATTCTGATGTATATAAATGGCTGGAGGCTGCAAGTTATACTCTTGCTAATATAGATGATTCAAAATTATCGAAAAGAGTAGAGAATGCAATTGAACTTATTGCAGAGGCTCAGGAAGATGATGGATATTTAAATACTTATTTTATCCTGGAAGAACCAGATAAAAAATGGACAAATCTTGGAATGATGCATGAGTTATATTGTGCTGGCCACTTATTTCAGGCAGCAGCAGCTCACTATAACTCTACAGGAAAAAAGAATCTCTTAGATGTAGCCTGTAAATTTGCTGATTTAATTGATAATAAATTTAGATTGTCTGGACATAAAGGAGTCCCTGGGCATGAAGAAATAGAATTAGCTTTAGTAGAATTATACAGAGCTACAGGAAATAAAAATTATTTAAAACTATCCGAATATTTTATAAATAATAGAGGTAAACATTACTTTAAAAAAGAAGTTGAAAACTTGAGAGATGTAGCTGGGGCAGATTTTGAACAAAATATTGAGAATTTTGATAATTTTGAGATGAGTAGATATTATCAGGAGTTCTTTCTGGATGAGAATAATAAATATGATGGAAGCTACGCCCAGGATCATTTGCCGGTTAGAGAGCAGAAAGAGGTTAAAGGTCATGCAGTGCGAGCGATGTATTTATATTCTGCAGTAACAGATATTGTGTTAGAAACAGGAAATCATTCACTTTTAAAAGCTTTAGATAATTTATGGAATAATATGACTAAAAAGAAAATGTATATTACTGGTGGTATTGGTTCTACCCATGATTATGAAGGCTTTACAGAAAATTATGATCTTCCAAATAAAAGTGCATATGCAGAATCCTGTGCAGCAGTTGGCAGTATTATGTGGAACCAGCGTCTGCTTAAAGTCAAAGGAGATGCTAAATTTGCCAGTATAATTGAAAGAACTCTTTATAATGGCTTGCTTTCAGGAGTAGCTTTAAGTGGAGATAAGTTTTTCTATGTTAATCCACTCGCCAGTGATGGAGATCACCACAGAAAGGGCTGGTTTCATGTTTCCTGTTGTCCACCAAATATTGCAAGGCTGCTTGCCTCATTAGAGAAATATATTTATCTGCAAAAAGAGGATGGTTTGTATGCTAATTTATTTATTTCAAGTGAATTAGATACCGAAATTGAGGGCCAAAAAATTACTTTAAAGCAGAGTTCAGATTTCCCCTGGGATAATAATATTAACTACACAATTAATGCAGAAAATAGTGTTAATTTTAATCTTAATGTTCGTTTTCCAGACTGGGCTGAAGAGGCTGAAGTTTTTGTTAATGGTCAAAATGAACAGGTAAAAGTGAAAAATAACTATTTAGTTATAAATAGAAAATGGAAAGATAGTGATCAGATAAAAGTAGTATTCGAAATGTTAGTTAAACAGATAAAATCTCATCCAGCAGTTAAAGAAAATAGAAATCAGGTAGCTTTAATGAGAGGGCCGTTAGTTTATTGTTTAGAAGAAGTAGACAATAATATAGACTTAGATAATATCATTATTCCAGCTGATTCTGAAATCAATGTTAAATTTGAAAAAGCACTTAACGGTTTTAATTATCTTGAGGGTGAAGCATTGATTGAAAACCAGGCTGTCTGGGAAGATAAACTTTATCTTGAAAAAAGTGAGGTAGAATATAATGAATTTAAATTTAAAGCAGTTCCTTATTATCTCTGGGATCACCGTGATCCAGGCCAAATGAGGGTCTGGTTACGAGAATATAATAAATAAGTTTTAGAAGATTATTATCAATTCTAAAACAAATAAATTTAATGGGGAGGGATAAATAACAGGTATTAAGGGTTGAGATAATTGTTGTAATAAAAACTTAAGGAGGGTAATAATGTTTAAAAGAAAAGGCAAGTTTTTAGTAACTTTAGTTGTTTTAGCTATTTTATTGGTTTCGGTTAATTTAGTAACTTTTGCGGCTGATGAATTAATTGTTGGTGTTGGTGGTTGGGCTGTAGAACCTACAAAAAGAGCACTGGAAGAACTTAATTTTACAGAAAAGACCGGTATAGAAGTGACTGTTACTACAAGACCGGGTTCACCTCCAGAATTTATTTCTCAGATGACAAGCTCAATTCTTGGTGGTCAAACCCCATATGATGTAATTGATTTAGAAGATGATGCAGCTATTAACTTTTCACGCTCAGGCTGGTTAGTGGATCTTGATCCGATTTATGACGAAGAATTCTGGGCTGACTGGACACCTGGCATGTTAGAGATGGTGGATACCTGGAATAGATATGAGGGTGAACTTTTTAGAATTCCTCATAACTATGAAACTCAATATTTCTTCTACCGCAAAGATATTTTAGAAGAAAAAGGACTGGAAGTTCCTCAAAGCTGGGAAGAAATGATAGAAGTAGGAAAAGAGCTTACTACAGATGAAATGTACGCATTCTCTGATGGTCTGGCAAAAGGCGGCTATCTGGGAGTTTATGTTTCTTATTTAACCCAGCAGGCTGGAGGAAATCCTTTTGATTTTGGACCAGAACTAAGAGAAGCTTTAAAGTTTATTCATGACATGATCTATGAGTATGAAATTTTCCCAAGTTCTGCCTTAAATAAGGACTTTGACCAGGTTAATAATGACTTTGTAAATGATAGAGTTGCTATGATGAGAATGTGGCCTTACTTCTTTGATTATCAGGAAGCACAGGAAGACTGGTACAGTGACGATAAGGTTGGAGTTGCTTTACCTCCTAAAGGACCAGAAAGTAGAAGTACTTTTGTAGCTTCCTGGGGATGGGCAATACCAAATACATCAGATAAAATTGATGCAGCTAAGACATTTATAGAATTTATGACTTCAGTCGAAAATGCACCTAAACTGGCTGAAATGAATACCTGGTTTTTAAGCCCCAGACATTCTATAATGGAGGAAATTAATGTTGAAGAAAGCAGACTTGCTTCAAACCTAAAGAAATATTCTGATGCAGGTGTAATAGCTTCACGTCCTTTCCATCCTAACTTTAGACAGGCGTCAAGTATAGTAGAAGAACTTTCTTCAGCTTATTTAACCAATCAAATATCATTAGATGAGGTAATTGAAAGAGGACAGCAGCAGATGCAGGCTCTTGAAGAATAACTTTAAATAATGATTATCCTCCCGGAGTAGATTATTTATGCTCCGGGGGATATCAATATTTTTAAGTGGGAGGGATAAAATTGTTTACGAATTACAGTAAATTAAAGAAATATTTGATTTTTGCTATTTTAGTTGGACCAGCAGTTTTACTAAGATTTTCAACTTCGTTATATCCAATTTTTAGAACAATCTATTTAAGTTTTTTTGATCATAATTTGATGGAACAGGTTCACCGTTATATTGGTCTAAATAATTATACTTCTTTACTGAATGATCAAACAATAATTGATGTCATTGGTTTTACTTTAGCCTTTATTACCATTTCGGTGATTCTGCAGTTAGTACTGGGAATGGTTGTTGCTAATTTATTAAATACCAAATTTATTGGGCGAAAAATTGTCAGGACTTTAAATCTTTTGCCCTGGGTAATCCCGGTAATTGTAAGTGGCTATGTATTTAGATGGATGCTTAATGCTGATTACGGGTTAATAACTGACTGGGTTTTCCGCTTAAGTGGAAAAGAAGTTCAATTTTTGATTGATTCTTTTCTGGCCAGAGGATCACTAATATTATTAAATGTCTGGAGAAATACTCCTTTTATGGCAATAGTCTTACTGGCTGGACTTCAAAGTATTCCTGAAGAATTATATGAAGCAGCTAAAATTGACGGGGCCAACTGGTTTCAGAGATTTTTAAATATTACTTTACCTGCAAGCAGTTCTACAATTGTAACATTAGGTCTTTTTAATATAATCTGGCAGATAGCAAATATCGATATAATTTTAGGTTTAACTCAGGGTGGACCTGGAAGTTCCACTACAGTAATTGCTTATAGAATTTATCAGCTGGGTATGCAGTGGTTTAACTGGGGTAGAGCTTCAGCGTTAAGTGTGTATCTATTATTAATTGTAGCCGTTATAAGTTTAATTGCTTTATATTTATATAGAAAATTTGAATTTACTTCATAAAATTGAAAGAATTAGGAGGACTTAAGATGAAGTCTCAGAAAACTCGTAATAAAATACTTTTGTATTTTGGAATTTCAGTTTTTGTATTTATTATACTTGTCCCCATATATTGGTTATTTTTAACAGCTTTAACCCCCAGAACACAGTTATTTAGTGTTCCTCCCAATTATTTTCCGGATTTTACTTTTGATAATTTTATTAATCTAGCATCACAGGTACCTTTTTTATCATACTTAACTAATTCCATGATATTTTCCGTTGGAGCAGTTTTGGTTTCAGTTATTTTAAGTTTTCTGGCAGCCTATGGATTTGCCAGAATTGAAATTCCCGGGAGCAATATTTTATTATTTGCCCTGGTATTAACAATGGCTATACCTGAAATTGTAACAGTTGTCCCACTATTTCAGATACTTAGAAATTTTAATATGATAGATACAATTAGAGGACTTATTTTAGTAATGGGAAGTGTATTAATTCCTTTTTCTGTCTGGGTTTTAGTTACTTTTGTTAAAAGAGTTCCAGTTGAGATCGAAGAAGCAGCAATAGTTGATGGCGCAACTTTACCACAGGTCTTATTTTATATTGTAATCCCGGCAATGAAACCTTCGTTAGTAACTGTAACAATTATTAACTTTATTAATGCCTGGAATAATCTGCTTTATCCGCTTGTTTTTAGCTCTTCAATTAAAGCAAAAACACTGACGGTTAGTATTACCGAAATTTTTCAGGCTAGAACTCCCTATGGTAGACCCTGGGAATTGATTAGTACCTTAGGTGTAACAATGGTTTTACCTATGATAATTTTAGTTTTTGTTGCACAAAAGGGAATAGTTTCGGGATTGACAAGTGGATCTCTAGATTAAGTAATATCTTGATTATAAATGAACTCTATTGTTGAAACTGGGCAATAGAGTTTTATTTTATCTTAATTATACTTTTTAAGCATTATAAACAATAACTAATAAGTATTGGTAATGATAAAGCAAAATTGTTAAAATATAATTAGATAAAAAAACTTTTGACCTGGAGTGCACTTAAGGTCTGAGAGGATTACTTAATAAATTTACTTGGCTATGGCTGCTGTAATAATTTTGACAATGTGAAACTTAATTTGGAGGTAAAAAGATGAAAATTACAGAAAAAGCAGAAAAAGAAGTTAAAAGACTTTTTGGAGAGGATTATCAGGCTGAACTTAAAAGAAAAGATCCAGAAATGATGGAGATATTTGACAATTTTGCTTTTGATGAAGTCTTGGAGTATGGAAATTTAAGTGAAGAAAAGCGAATCTTAGTAATTCTAGCAGCTTTAATCGCTGCTCAGGGTCAGGGCCAATATAAAGATATGCTGAGAGCAGCGGTCAATATTGAAGTAAGCCCGGTTAAAATTAAAGAAGTTGTTTATCATTCGACCGCCTATGTGGGAATGGCTAAAAGCTATGATTTTCTGAAAATCACGAACGAAGTTTTGGAAGCTGAAGGAATAGAACTACCTCTTGCAAAACAGTCGACTACAGATCAGGAGATAAGGTTTGATAAAGGCCTTGAAGTGCAGAAATCTATTTTTGGTGATGTTATCGATAAGATGCATCAAAACGCGCCAGAAAATCAGAAAAATATCCAGAATTATCTTTCGGCAAATTGTTTTGGAGATTATTATACCCGCAGCGGTTTGAATTTAAAAGATCGGGAAATGATAACTTTTGCTATGCTGGCTGCACTTGGCGGCTGTGAATCACAGATTAAGGGACATGTTAGAGGTAATCAGAGTGTTGGCAATGATAAAGAAACTCTTTTAAGTGTACTGAGTCAGCTTGTACCCTATATTGGTTACCCAAGAACCTTAAATGCGTTAAGCTGTGTTAATGAAATAATTCCGGAAGAGGAATAGAGAAAAAAGTTAAAAGGAAGGAGTAAATATTATGAATTATACTACAGTAGGTAGAACAGGGATTAAAGTTTCTAATTTATGTCTGGGAACAATGTCTTTTGGTGGAGATGCAGATAAAGAAACGGCAAGAGAAATGTTTAGAGCCAGTCGAGAAGCAGGGATTAACTTTTTTGATACAGCAAATGTTTATAATGGTGGTAAATCTGAAGAAATACTGGGGGAATTAATTGCTGAAGATAATCGAGATGAAATTATTTTAACCAGTAAGATGTTTTATCCCATGTCTGAGGATATTAATGCTATGGGTGCAAACAGACGTAATATTATTAGAGAGGTAGAAAATAGCCTGCAGAGGTTGGGAACAGACTATATTGATTTCTATTTTGTTCATATGTTTGATCAGAATACTCCAATTGAAGAAACTCTGGCAGCTCTTGATCAGCTGCAGCAGGATGGGAAAATATTATATCCGGCCGTAAGTAACTGGGCTGCCTGGCAGATAGCAACCTCACTGGGTATTTCAGCTAAAGAATCACTGGCTAGATTTGAGCTTATTCAACCGATGTATAACCTGGTTAAAAGACAGGCAGAAACCGAAATACTGCCTCTGGCTGAAGCTCATAATTTAGGTGTTATTTCTTACAGTCCCTTAGGTGGAGGTCTGCTGACAGGTAAATATGGTGTAGATAAAAAGCCAGCCAAAGGTAGGCTGGTGGATCAGAAACGCTATTCTGCCCGCTATCATGATCAGATAAACTATCAAGTAGCAGATAGATTTACTAAGTATGCAGCTGAAAAAGATATTAACCCTGTTACCCTCGCTGTGGCCTGGGTAAAATCTAATCCTGCAATCACTGCTCCTATAATAGGGGGCCGTAATCTTGAGCAGTTAAAAGATTCTCTGGCAGCAGCAGAATTCGAAATGTCAGCTGAAATGAGAAAAGAAATTTCTAATCTTTCCCCAACACCAGCTCCAGCTACTGATCGGGGAGAAGTATTATTTGATGAATTTGAATAGAATCCTCAGTTGGATTTTAAGTACAGCTATTTGAAAGAGGTGAAAAATAATGCAGATTTCAGAGGTTAGTCAGAGGTTAGATTTATCTAAAGACACTCTTCGGTATTATGAAAGAATTGGTCTGATTCCGGATATTAGACGTAACAGCAGTGGCAACCGTGATTATACAGAAAATGATTGTGGTTGGATAGCATTTATAAAATGTATGCGCAATGCCGGGCTTCATATTGATACTTTAAAAGAATATTTAGACCTGTACCAGCAGGGAGATACTACAATTAAAGCTCGAAAAGAATTATTAACAGAAGAGAGAAAAAAACTTGCTTCCAAGATAGACGAATTGCAGCAGACTCTGGAACGTTTGGATTATAAGATTGAGTCTTACGAAAAAGTAATCTTAGATGCAGAGGAAGAATTAATGTCAAGGGAAGAGTTTAAGGCTGCAGTTGGTTAAAATATATTAATAATTTTTAGTGAGGAATGATAAAATAAGAATAGTGTTAATATTTTAATATCATAATATTTAATTTCAGAGAAAGGGGTATTAATATGAAAGTAGTTGTTATTGGAGGAACCGGACATATTGGAACTTATCTTGTACCTGAGCTGGTAAAGGCTGGTTATGAAGTTATTAATATTACCAGAGGTCAGAGTGATCCCTATCTTCAAGATTCAGCCTGGAATAAAGTAGAGCAGGTTATTCTGGATAGAGATAAGGAAGCTGATTTTTCAGAAAAGATTGCAGCGTTCGATGCTGATATTGTTGTAGATTTAATTAATTTTCAGCTCGAGGATACAAAAGAAATGGTTAAAGCTTTAAAAGAAACAAAGCTATCTCACTATCTGTTCTGTTCATCTATCTGGGCTCACAGCAGGACAAAGATGCTGCAGGCTGATCCAAATACAGTAAAAAAAGAAGCTCTGGATGATTATGGATTAAATAAATTTTACAGCGAACAATACTTAAAAGAGCAGTACCGCCAGAATGGTTTTCCTGCCACAATTATAATGCCAGGACAGATTTCTGGACCAGGCTGGCTGATTATCAGCCCCTTTGGTAATATAGATCCAGAAGTATTTGAAAAAATAGCCAGGGGCGAAAAAATATATTTACCTAACTTTGGTATGGAAACTCTGCATCATGTTCATGCAGCAGATGTAGCTCAGATGTTTTTCAAAGCCATTACCCATAGAAATCAGGCTCTTGGAGAAAGCTTCCATGCAGTTGCTAAAGATTCTTTTACGCTATATGGTTATGCAAAGGCAATGTACGAATTTTTTGGTCAAAAAGCAGATATTGATTTTTTAGACTGGGAAAAATGGTGTGATTATATAGATGATGAAGAACAGACAGAACAGACTTATTATCACATTGCCAGAAGTGGATTTTTCTCAATTGAGAATGCCAAAAGTTAATTGATTATCAGCCCCAGTATTCTACAAGAGAGACTGTTGAACTAAGTATTAAAAGTTATCTGGAAAGAGAAGTTATTGAGATTTAACTGTTTGCACCTGGCTAAAAATAAATATTTCACAATTGGTTCTGCTGTAAATAGTATAATTTATAGTAACTAAAAAAATAAATAATTTTAATTAGATCCAGCCTTTTTTCATTAAGGGGCTGGATTTTTTTATTGCCAAAGAATGCTTAAATGGCAGTCTTTCATAAATTTTCATGAAAATAATTAAAAAAATTTCATGAAAAAAGAAGGGTTTTTCAATTAAGCCTTGAATAATAAAAATAGAGAAGCAAAAAATTATAATAATAAGTTTATAAGATTATAAGATTGCCAGAGGGAGAGTGGTAAATTTTCTGAAGATAAAAGTTTTTCAAATTCTTTAATTAAAAACTCAAAAATCTCGAGGAGGAAAAAATGTTTAATAAAAAATCATTAATCTTATTTATTTCACTAATTATTATTTTATCTACAGTAATGGTGGGAGCACAGGAAGGAAAATTTGCCGGTCAGTTTACAAAAGAAGAGATGTGGGTTCAGGAAAGTCTAGATTCTTATAATGAAGCTCCAGAATTAAAAGAACTTGTAGATGCGGGTAAATTACCTCCAGTTGAAGAACGCTTACCAGAAGTTCCGAGAGTAGTGAAGTCAAATATAATGGCCAATGGAATAGGGGAATATGGTGGTGTCTGGCGTGATACCTTTGCTGTTCCAGTAGCAAGCTGGAACTGGGGAGCACAGAAAACCCAGGGCTGGTTTGGTATTAATCAGATGGTACAGGAGTCTCTTCTAATTTCTGGTCCGATGTGGATGCTTGAACAGCCTGATCCACTGCCAAATCTAGTAACTGACTGGGAATGGTCAGAAGATGGAAAAACTTTAACTATGAATTTGTTGGAAGGTGTTAAATGGTCAGATGGTGAAGCATTTACTGCTGATGATGTATTATTTACCTATAATGATTTAATTTTAAATGACAACATACCAACCTTTGGCAGTAAAGAAGCCTGGGTATATGGTGGTCAGCAGACTGAATTGGAAAAGATAAATGATTATAAAATTAAATGGCATTTTGGTGTGGAAAGACCTGTCCATGCTTTTTATAATATGGATTACTTAGATTTTGCTGTTTCCCCAAAGCATGTCTATAAACACTTCCACCCGGACTATAATCAAGATGCCACATATGATGATTTTGTGAGTGCAACCCCACCGGATGATCTGCCTGTAGTTACCTTGGGTCCCTGGATTCCAACAAAATATGAGGCAGGACAGCAGCTGGTGATGGTTCGTAATCCTTATTACTGGCAGGTTGATGAAGAAGGAAATCAGCTTCCATATTTAAGTGAAGTTCGTTTTAATGAGGTAGAATCTGGAGATATCAGAACTATGAATTTAATTGGTGGTTCAGCAGATAGAACAAATCTGGAAAATCCTGAAACATTCAGTATGGTTAGACAGGCTTCTTTAGAAGAGGATGCACCTTTTAAAATTGAATTTGGGCCATTTGGTATTGGCTATCATATTTCAATGAATCTTTCTCGTTATTTAAGTGTGGAAAATGACCGTGATGCAGAATTAAGAGAATTATTTAGAGAAAAAGCTTTTAGAGAAGCAGTTTCTCATACAATCAGCAGAGATGCAGTTGCAAATGTTGCTTTCCCTGGCCCTTTAACTCAGGCCTGGTATGGAGGCTATCCTAGTGGTTCTTCATATTATGATGAAAATAGTGTAGTTAAATATGGATATGATCCCGAAGCTGCAAAAGAAAAATTAGCCTCACTTGGTTTTGTAGATACAAATGGAGATGGTATCTTAAATTGGCCGGCGGACAGCAAGATTGCCGGTGATGAACTGGTAATTGAAATGATGATCAATCAGGATCAACAGGCAAGTATTAATGCAGCAGAAGCAGTGCAGCCAATGTTTAGAGAAGTGGGAATTGACTTAAAAGTAAGGTTGGTATCTGCTAATAATGTGGCAACTAAAGTTGGCGGTGGAGATTTCGAAATGTACTTTAACCGACTTGACTCAGCCATTCCATTTATACAGATGGAGCTTTTTGGACCATTCAGAAATAACTCTCCTGATTGGCATTATGCAGCTTCTGAGGGTAAAAGAGATCTTCTGGGTTTTGAAAAAGAAATTCAGCAGATTATGCAGGAAGCCCGTTATGTTGCAGATGCAGCAGAACGTAAAGAAATGTTTAAGGAGATATTAAATCTATATACAGAAAATGTATATACTGTTGGCGTTTATGAGGTGAGAAGAGGTACTGGTCTGCATAAAAGAATTAGAAACTGGCAGCCTGATATTCCTCCCTATATGTATAACTGGACAATAAATAGTATCCCAGTTCAGATTTTATATGTAAATCAGGAAGATCAGCTGGAGACAATGTTTTTAGACAGTATTCCAACAGAAGAAGATTATTCAAATCGTTCCTGGCACTTGCCTTTAGACTAAAAACAATAACAATGGGGAGAGTGCAATATTCTCTCCCTCAAATTATAAACTTATTATTAAATTATAGAAAATAAATTTCAATAATTTTTCTTAAAAATTTAAGGAGGAATACAATTGATTAGTTATGTAATTAGAAGATCACTGCTTGCTATTCCAATGCTGCTCTTAGTAAGTCTAATAGCCTTTTTTATTCTCACTCTTCCACCTGGAGACTATATGACATCTTATCAAAATCAATTAACCAGTCAGGCGGGACTTACAACTGCGGAAGCAGAAGAAATGGCTGATGAAATGAGGCAGAAATATGGACTGGACCAACCGTTTTTAATTCAGTATTATAATTGGATTAAAAACATTGTTACTAATGGTGATTTTGGTTATTCATTCTTTTATTCTAAGTCTGTCTCGGCAGTTATCTGGAGCAGAATGGGTTACACACTTTTAATTGCAGGTCTCTGTCATTTTATCTCTGTTTTTGTAGGAGTTATTATTGGTATATTTTCTGCCACTCATAAATATTCTTTTGCAGACTATATCTTTACAGTTTTAGCTTTTTTAGGTGTTTCTATTCCTGCTTTTTTTCTGGCTATTTTTATGATGTATATCTTCTCATTTGAGCTTGGTATGGGGGTAGGAGGACTATTTTCAGATGAATATATTATGGCTCCCTGGAGTTTAGCTAAAGTCTGGGATTTAATTAAACACCTCTGGCTGCCGGTAATAATAGTTGGCTTTGCTGGAACCGCACGAAATATGCGGGTTATGCGTTCAAATTTATTAGATGTGCTGGGGCTTCAGTATATTCAGACTGCCAAAGCCAAGGGGCTAAAAAACAAAACAGTAGTTTATAAACATGCAGTTAAAAATGCTATAAAACCTATAGTTATGTCAATGGGCTCTGCTTTACCATTTTTAATTACCGGAGAAATGATTACCAGTATTGTGCTCGATCTACCAACAACAGGTCCTGCATTTTATAATGCTTTAGTTAATCAAGATATGTATTTAGCTGGGAGTTTTTTAATGATGATTGCTGTAATTCTTGTAATTGGTAATCTGCTGGCAGATATTGCTCTGGCCTGGGTTGATCCAAGAGTCAGGTATAACTAAAGGAGAGAGGTGTAAAAGTTGAAAAAAGAAGAAAAGAAAAAAGGAAAAAAGTATTTAAGTAATAAAGAAAAAATATGGCGCCGCTATAAAAAACATAAGCTGGGAATGATCGGTGGAACTATAGTTGTTTTACTTCTAGTTTTAAGCATTTTCGCACCGTTTTTTAGCCCTTATGATTATAAAAAACCGGATTATGAAGGGGCATATATGCCACCTCAGCCGTTAAATTTTACAGATGAAGATGAAAATTTTAGCATAGTACCTTTTACTTATGGGGTAGAACAGGGGATGGATCCTGAAACCTGGGCCAGAACATTTGAAATTAATCCAGAAGAAAAGTATAAATTAAGCTTTTTTGTGGAGGGCTGGGAATACGAACTATTTGGAATTTTTGAATCCAATATTCATCTTTTTGGTGTTGAAGAAGGTGGAACCTTTCACCCGTTTGGAACAGATAAGCTGGGAAGAGATATTTTTAGCCGGATAATTTTTGGCAGCAGGATTTCAATATTTATTGCTTTTTTTGGTTCACTTCTTTCAGCTGTTGTTGGTTCTTTAATCGGTGGAATTTCCGGATATTTCTCAGGTAAGATTGATTTATTTATTCAGAGAATCATAGAAATGTTTCAGCTTTTTCCACAGCTGCCGCTGATGATGGCTTTAAGTGCTGCTATTCCAACTACCTGGCCGCCTATTTTAATTTTTGTTGGTATAGTTATTGTTTTGTCTTTAATTCAGTGGACTTTTCTGGCTCGAGAAGTCAGAGCGATTGTTTTAAGTTATCGAGAACAGGAATTTGTTAAAGCAGCGCAGGCTTTAGGTGCCAATCACTTATACACAATCTTAAAACATGTGATCCCCAATTGTTTCAGCCATATTATTGTAGTTATGACTCTAACTATTCCCCGCTTAATTTTGGCTGAAAGCACTCTGAGTTTTTTAGGGCTTGGTATTCAGCCTCCTATGGTCAGCTGGGGTGTTCTTTTACAGGAAGCAACAAATATTCAAACAATAGGTCAGCATCCCTGGATTATGATTCCGGGAGCCTTTATATTCTTTACTGTTCTGTCAATTAACTTCTTTGGTGATGGGGTAAGAGATGCTCTGGATCCAAAGAGCAATTAAGGTGGGTGAATAATTTGAGTAAAGAAGCATTAGTAGAAGTGAAAAACTTAAAAACTTATTTTTATACAGAAGAAGGAGTAGTTAAGGCGGTAGATGGAGTCGACTATGAGATCTATCCCGGCGAAACTTTAGGAATTGTAGGAGAATCCGGCTGTGGTAAAAGTGTAACCTCTTTATCAATAATGCGGCTGGTAGAATCTCCTCCTGGGAGAATAGAAGCTGGAGAGATTAATTTTCAGGGAAAAGATTTAACAAAACTGCCTGAAAAAGAGATGAGAAAAATTCGCGGTAACGATATCTCAATGATTTTTCAGGAGCCGATGACTTCTTTAAATCCTGTTTACACTGTTGGTGATCAGATTATAGAGGCAATTATGCTCCATAAGGGTGTAGACAGAAAAGAAGCAAGGCGTCAGGCTATTGATATGCTGCAGAAGGTAGGTATTCCGCTGCCGGAACAGCGTGTAGACGAATATCCTCACCAGCTGTCAGGTGGTATGAGACAGAGGGTAATGATTGCGATGGCCTTAAGCTGTGATCCTAAATTACTGATCGCAGATGAGCCGACAACAGCACTTGATGTAACTATTCAGGCTCAGATTCTGGAGCTGATGAACTCCTTAAAAGAAAGTTATGGAATGTCAATTATGATGATTACCCATGACTTAGGAGTAATAGCTGAAGTTTCAGACAGAGTAGCAGTTATGTACGCCGGTAAGGTGGTAGAATATACAGATGTAGATACATTATTTGAAGATCCCAAACATCCTTATACCTGGGGTTTGATGAATTCAATTCCAAAGTTAGATAAAGATGTTGACAGATTAGAAGCGATTCCAGGTAGTGTACCTTCACCACTGAACTTTCCAGAAGGATGTAAGTTTAATACCCGCTGTCCTTTAGCAGAAGGTAAATGTTTTGACCAGGAGCCACCATTAGAAGAAGTGGCAGATGGACATAAAGCAAGATGCTGGAGATATAAAGAGCTGGAAGAAATTAAAAAGCGCGGAGAAAGAATTTACGAGGATCGAGGTGTTCAGAAATAATGGCTGAGAATTTATTAGAAGTTAAAAATCTTAAAAAATATTTCCCTGTCAAAGAAGGAGTTTTTAAAAGAACAGTAGCTCATGTAAAAGCTGTTGATGATATCTCCTTTGCAGTAAAAGAAGGAGAAACACTCGGCCTGGTAGGAGAATCAGGTTGTGGTAAGTCGACAACAGGTAGAACAATTCTTAGATTATTAGAGGCAACAGCTGGAGAAATAATTTTTAAAGGCCAAAACATTTTAAATCATGATCGAAAAGAAATGCGGAAGTTAAGAAAAGAAATGCAGATTATTTTTCAGGATCCCTATGCTTCACTTAATCCCCGGATGACAGTTGGTGATATAGTAGGTAAGGCTATTGATCTCCATAACTTAGCTGAAAACAAAAAAGAGAGAAATGAGATGGTGAGAGAACTTTTAGAGAAAGTTGGGCTTGGTTCAGAGTATATGCAGCGTTACCCCCATGAGTTTAGTGGTGGTCAGCGCCAGCGAATAGGAGTAGCCAGAGCTTTAGCGGTAGATCCTAAGTTGATTATAGCCGATGAGCCGGTATCTGCTCTTGATGTATCGGTTCAGGCACAGGTAGTAAACCTGCTGCAGGATTTACAGAAAGAATTTGGTTTGACCTTTCTTTTTATTGCTCATGATTTGAGTGTTGTTAAGCATATCAGTGATCGAGTAGCAGTAATGTATCTGGGAAAGATTGTAGAATTAACCAGTAAAAATGATTTATATAATAATCCCCAACATCCCTATACTCAATCATTATTATCTGCAATTCCAGAGGCTGATCCAAAGAAGAAAAAGGACAGAATAATCTTAGAGGGAGATGTACCTTCACCAGTAGATCCACCTTCTGGCTGTAGATTCCATCCCCGCTGTCCAAAAGCATTTGCTAAATGCTCAGAGCTAGAACCAGAATTTAAGGAATATGGTGATGGTCATTTTGCTGCCTGTCATTTGTTAGAAGAGTAATAAGAATTAAAAATATATAGAAATATGGTCATATTTCTATTTGCGATATAAATTAAATAAACAAAGTTATATATTTTGAGTGGAGGTTTTAAAATGTCAATCAAATATGATCAAAAAAAGAAAATATTTCATTTAAAAAATAAGGAAATAAGTTATGTAATTAAAGTACTAAAAAATGAGCAGTTGGGTCACCTCTACTGGGGTAAAAAAATTGAAAAAGCTGAGAGAATGGATCGTTATTCAAGCTCTCAACTAAGGCCCTATGAGGCATATGCGGACGAAGATGATACCGGCTTTATTTTAGAAAATATAGCCCGAGAATATCCATCTTTTGGTCAGTCTGATTTTAGAGAGCCCGCCTATCAGATAGAAGCAGAAAACGGCTCGATTATCAGCGATTTAAAATATCAGGAGCATCAAATTTATGCAGGCAAGAAAAAACTAAATGGACTACCTGCAGTTTATGTTGAGCAGAAAGAGGAAGCAGAAAGCTTAGATATAACTCTTTATGATGAAGCTTTAGATTTAGAAGTGACTCTAACTTATACAATCTTTAGAGATTATCCGATAATTACCCGCTCAGCTCACTTTAATAATAAAGGTGAGCAGAAGATTAATCTTAAGAAAGTTTTATCAATCAGTGTTGATTTTGAGAATAGAGATTTAGAACTGCTGCAGTTATCAGGTGCCTGGGGCAGAGAAAGAGATATTATCCGTCGGCCCCTGGAGCAGGGAATCACCATAATTGACAGTAAGAGAGGCGGCAGCAGCCACCAGCAGAATCCTTTTGCAGCTCTGGTAGAGCCAGAGACTGATGAGTACAGCGGAGAAGCCTATGGATTTAGCCTTGTCTATTCTGCCAATTTTATTGCTCAGGCAGAACGTAATCATTACGGAAAAACAAGAATGACTATGGGAATTAATCCCTTTAACTTTAACTGGCTGCTGGAAAAGGGACAGAGCTTTCAGACACCGGAGGTAGTGCTGAATTATTCCGATCAGGGTTTAAATAAGATGTCCCATAATTATCATCAGTTATATAGAAGTAGACTGGCCAGAGGAAAATATCGTGATCAGGAAAGACCTGTTTTAATCAACAACTGGGAAGGTACCTATTTCGATTTTGATACAGATAAAATCTTAAAAATGGCAGAAGCTGCTGCAGAAGTTGATATTGAACTCTTTGTCCTTGATGACGGCTGGTTTGGGGAAAGAAATGATGATACTTCCTCACTTGGTGATTGGTATGTAAATGAGGATAAACTGCCGGAAGGTTTGGGATATTTAGCTGAAGAAATAAATAAGCTGGGCATGGATTTTGGGCTCTGGTTTGAGCCGGAGATGATTTCTCCAGACAGCGATCTATATCGGGAGCATCCAGAATGGGCAATTCAGGTTGAGGATCGCCAATCAACACTTTCCAGACAGCAGTTAATACTGGATTTAAGCCGTAGAAAAGTTCAGGAATATATTATTGAGAGAGTTTCTACAATTTTAACTAAGGCAAATATCTCCTATGTTAAATGGGATATGAACAGGCCAATGACTGAATTTGGATCTTTAGAGCTGGAGGCCGATCATCAGCGTGAGTTAAATCACCGCTATGTTCTTGGACTATATAGAGTTTTAGAAGAAATCACATCCAGATTTCCTGAAATTTTATTTGAAAGCTGTGCTGGTGGTGGAGGCCGTTTTGATCCAGGAATGCTCTACTATATGCCCCAGACCTGGACCAGTGATGATACAGATGCTGTAGAAAGACTAAAAATCCAGTATGGGACTTCAATGGTTTATCCAGCATCAGCTATGGGAGCTCATGTTTCAGCAGTTCCCAACCATCAGGTTGAGCGAAGCACCTCTCTAAAAATGCGCTATGATGTGGCAAGTTTCGGTAACCTGGGCTATGAGCTAGATATTACAGAATTAAATAAAGAAGAAATAAAAGCTGTAAAAAGGCAGGTTAATAACTATAAGGAGATAAGAAGCTTAGTGCAGTTTGGAGACTTTTATAGACTTAAAAGTCCTTTTGAGAGTAATTTTGCCGCCTGGTCTTATGTAGGTGAGGATAAAGAAGAAATACTTGTTGGTTTTTATCAGGTTTTAGCTTCTCCAAATCCAAGAGAACAGAAGTTAAGGTTAAAAGGCTTAGATGCTGATCAGGAGTATAAGGAACTGGAAAGTGGAGAAATCTATGGTGGTGATGAACTAATGAATTATGGTATTAAAGTTCCTCATCTAAAAGGTGATTTTTCTTCCGTAGTTTGGAGATTCAAAAAATATATACCCTCTAAATAGTAATTATTCAGCCTTTGCAGAATTATATTATAAGAAATTGTGCTTTCTCTATGATATTTAGCTAAAATTAAAAGTGAACTGTGAAGGCTGAACTAAATACTATTTAATCTCTGCCTAAATAATGCTATAATGTAAATAGAGTTTGTTATAAGGAGGCTTTAAAATGGGAGTAACACTTAAAGATATTGCAGAAAAAGCGGGGGTTTCTATTTCTACAGTTTCACGTGTGATAAATGATGATCAGGAAAGTCCTGTTAATGAAGAAACTAAACAGAGAGTCTGGAAGTATGTTAAAACCTTAGGCTACAGCAAGAGCTCAAAAAGCAGTGTTAGCTCTAAAAAAACTAAGGAAATTGGTTTAATCTTTAACATGACACCTGATATTTATAATCATCCCTATTTTTCTGTGATTTTGACAGCGATAGAAAATGAAATAAAAGAACGGGGTTATGATCTGGCTTTTTCACTTTCAGAAAGTGATATCCAGAAGCGATCTACCAGACATCAAATAATTTCGTCAGATTTAGCTGGAATTATAGTTGTTAGTGATTTTATTGAAGAGGGACTTCTGAATGATTTAAAAGAAAAGTTTAAAAATCTAGTTTTTATTGATTCTTATAAAAAAGATTTATATAGAGACATAATTTTAGTGGAGAGAGAAAAAGCGGGTTATGATTTAACTCAATATTTAATAGATAAAGGACATCGAGATATAGCTTTTATTGGAGGGTCTTTTGCAGAAAAAGAAGCGCCTGATTTTTATCATGAAAAAAGGTTTTTAGGTTTTAAGAAAGCAATGAAAGCAAATAATTTAGAGTGGAAAGATGAGTGGATTATTGATGGCAGCTGGGAGAAAGAACCTGCTTATATAGCTGCCCAAGAATTATTAAAGCAAAAAGAGCTGCCGACAGCAATTTTTGCAGCAAGTGATCAAATGGCTATTGGAATCATGCGTGCTATTCACGAAGAAGGTTTAACTATTCCAGAAGATATTTCAATAATTTCTTATGATAATATTGATATGGCAGCCTATACCAATCCACCACTGACTACTATGAATATTCCTAAAACAGCGATTGGAAAGCTGGCAGTTAAGAGATTGATCGAGAGAATTGAAGGGCTGGATGAAGATTTAGATATTCCAATTAGGTTTTTTGTTTCTACTAAGTTGATAGAAAGAGATTCTGTAGCTGAACTGAAAAAATAAAATAATAATTAAACTTCAGCAAAAAAATTTATTATAATCTTGTTATTTAAAATGACTTAAGGATCTGGCCTTTAATTCTATAAAGGCTGGCTTTAGAGTTGATGCCATTAGTTTTATCAAAAAGAGAGAGTATAAAGATTTAAAGCCTGATGGAGAAGACGATCTGGCTGAAATTCATTCCCTTACCGCCAATCAGGAGGGAATACTTGACTATTTAAATGAACTAAACGAAAAGTCTTTTTCAGATTACAAAATTGTGACTGTTGCTGAAATTTATCCTGATAAAAGTGAAAGAATGAAAGAATTTGTGGGTGAAGGCGGTCCTTTTGACTTTATCTTTGATTTTAGACACACTGATTTAGTGATGAGGCCTGACAGCAGCTGGATGCAGGAAAAAGAATGGGATTTAATGAAACTAAAAAAAGTTTTTAATAAAATTCAGCAGACATATGATCAGGACAGTCGGGTGGCTCTCTTTTTAGAAAATCATGATCAGCCGCGCAGCTTGAATAAATATCTGGATGACAAAGACATTAATCGGTATTCAGCCAAAATGCTGGCAGCTTTATTTATGCTGATGCGGGGAGTTCCCTTTATTTATCAGGGACAGGAAATAGGGATGACCAATGTTAAATATGATTCGATTGAGGATTATGATGATGCAGCTTCAATCGGAAAATATAAGATGGCTTTAGAAAATGGTCATCAAAAAGATGCGGTTTTGAAAGCTGTCTGGAATAGGAGCAGAGATAACAGCAGAACTCCTATGCATTGGGATGGCAGTAAAAATGCGGGTTTTAGTTCTGGAACTCCCTGGCTTAAAGTTAATTCCAATTATAAAGAAGTTAATGTTAAAAAAGCATTAGATGAGCCTGATTCTTTATACTATTTTTATCAGAAGCTGATTAATTTAAGAAAAAAGGGTAGTTATTCAGAAACTTTAATAAATGGCAGGTACGAGCAGCTGCTGGAAAACAATCAGGATTTAATGGTCTATTTGAGAATAGGGCCAGAGAAAAAAGTGCTGGTGATTGCCAATTTTAGAGACAGGAATGTAGAGTTAAATCTGGATTATGAATTAAGGAAACTGATTTTAAGCAATTATACTGATAGTGAAAAAAGATTAAAAGTAGATCGAGATGAGATTAATTATACGTTTAGACCTTTTGAGACGCTGGTGCTGGAAGTTGAATAAAGTTAAACGTCCTTCTTTTTAAAATATGCTTATGCTATATTTTTCTTTTAACTTTCATTTAAGTTGTTGATAATATATAATAGAGTTAAGCATTAAAGAAAAAGGAGGCTGCTCAAAATGTCCAGAATACCATATGGTTTAAGCGATTTTTCTGATCTGAGAAATGAAGACTATTTTTATATTGATAAAACAAAACATATTGAGACTCTGGAGAGTTATGGTGAAAAGTATATATTTTTCTTAAGGCCGAGGAGATTTGGGAAGACACTTTTTCTATCAACTTTAGAACACTATTATGATATTCAGGAAAAAGAAAATTTTACTGAGCTTTTTGGAGACTTATATATTGGCCAGAATAAAACTAAGCTTGCCAATAATTATTATATACTTAAATTTGATTTTTCTGGGGTTGAAACTTCAGAGCCAGAAAAGATATATGATAACTTTAACCATTTAATTCTGGAAGCAATCAGTACTTTTATTAATAAATATCAAATTGAAGTTGAATATCGAGAGGCACCGGGGAGTGCAATAGCTACCCTATCAAGTTTTTTAGAAGCAGTACAATATGAAATTGACAATAAAATATATCTTTTAATAGATGAGTACGATCATTTTGCCAATGAAATTTTAAGTTTTACCTCAATAGATAGATTTGAAGATACAGTTAGCAAACAGGGATTTTTACGTAAATTTTTTGAGGTCATTAAAAAGAAAACAGGTTCAATAATTGATCGTCTTTTTGTTACCGGTGTCAGCCCGATTACCTTAGACAGTATGACCAGCGGTTTTAATATAGCTAAAAATAAGACTATGGACAGCAATTTAAATACAATGATGGGCTTTACTGAAAAAGAAGCTCGCTATTTGATTAAACAGACTCTCCCTGATTATGATCTCAACTCAATGCTGCAGAAGTTAAAGGAATACTATGACGGCTATTTATTTACTCCCCGGGCTAGTGAACGGGTTTTTAATACAGATATGCTTTTATATTATGTCAGCGAATATCTAATTGATAATACGGAACCTTCAGATTTGATTGACAGCAATATTTCGAGTGATTACTCCAAACTGCAGAATCTTTTCAGTCTTAAAGATAGAAAACAAAATTATGCTATTTTAGAAGATATTCTGGCTGGAAATGATCAGAGGGGAAAGGTAACAACAGAATTTAATCTGCAGCGGAAATTTACCAAAAAGGATTTCCTGTCTTTATTGTTTTATCTTGGATTTTTAACCATAGATCGAGAAGAAGATGGATTCATCTACTTTAGAGTTCCCAATTATGCTGTTAAAGAAATTTACTTTGACTATTTTAATTCAATTATCAGTGAGGAAACTGAATTTGATTCACTGGAGATTGAAGCTTCAGTCGTAGAAATTCTAAAAAATGGAGATATCAATCCATTTATTGAGAAAGTCGAAGCCACTCTGGCTGCACTTTCTAACAGGGATTATATTAAATTTGATGAGAAATATATTAAAGTTTTAATTTTTTCCTATCTTAATCTAACCCAGCTTTCGATAGTCAAAAGTGAGTATGAGGTAGAAGAAGGATATCTGGATTTAGCTTTACTGAGAAGAAATAAGGGAAAAGGTAATTATGATGCTTTAATAGAGCTTAAATATATTAAAGCTGCTGATTATAAAGAAAAAGGAGAAGCTTTAGTTGAGCAAAAATTAAAGGAAGCTTCTGCGCAGCTGGAGCGTTACGGTAGAGTAGCTGAGTTTAAAGATAGAAAAGACTTAAAGAAATGGGCACTGGTCTTTGCCGGTACAGATGCAGCTGCAGTAAAAGAAATTAGATAAAAAATTAAGCCTTCTTTGAAGTTATGTTTATAATTATAACTTCAAAGAAGGCTTTTTAGATATTAAAGCACATTCCCCGCAAAATATTCAACGGCCTGAATCACGGCCATTTTTTTAACTTTATTATCGTTAATTTTTTCTGATTTATAAAGTCCCAGTGCACAGTAGAGACCGGTATAGTAATGTGGATTCCAACCAGGGTTATAATATTCGGCAAA
This sequence comes from Halanaerobium sp. ST460_2HS_T2, assembly GCF_003337665.1. Taxonomy (NCBI): domain Bacteria; kingdom Bacillati; phylum Bacillota; class Clostridia; order Halanaerobiales; family Halanaerobiaceae; genus Halanaerobium; species Halanaerobium sp. ST460_2HS_T2. The sequence continues at coordinate 215,573 of NZ_QPJF01000001.1, read as the reverse complement.
TAAGCGGTGGAGATAATTGACAGTTTCCTTATAATTCTGATCCAAGTTATAAAAAAGAAAATCTAGCTTATCCTTATAATTTGCTGGAGAAAAATTATCTTTAAACTGCTGATAACTTTCTGCGATTTGAGTTTTTTCTTTATTATTTGAATCAACAAGTTTCAGGCGTTTTTGATCAATGTTTTTACTGCTAAAGTAATTTTCCAGGATACGGTAGGGAGGAATTTTCTGATAAAATGAGCTGTCTTCCAGCATAAAAAAGGTATAATAAGTGATCATATGGTGCAGATTAACTATTCCACTACCAGAAGCTGCTTTTCCAGAATTCCAAGAGCATAATAAAAGGCGTTATGAGAATTCCCATTATTAATTTCTTCGCCCAGTTTTGTATAGGTTCTTTGATTAACCGATTTTTCTTTATAGCCACTGCTGTCTGCTTCTAGATTAATAAAATGTCTTTCAGATAATCCAAGCACTACAACTCTTGCAATTTCCAGTTCTGATTCTCTGCTAAAATAATTCTTTTGCGAAAGTTCTCTCAAAAAAAGACTCATTTTGACAAAATGAAAAGACCCATAGCGCAGGCTGCATTCCATCAGCATTAATGGTATTAAATCTTCAATCAATGAGGCCAGCGAAAAACTGTTGTCGGTTTCTAATTCTTTGAGGTATTCTTTAATCTCCTTCTGGTTGTGATTAATTATCGCTTTTTTGAGTTGGGAATCCATTGTTTGTTTACTCCTTCTGATAATTAGTTTTTGACTTTATACTTATATTCTATCATATCTAATACAGAGATAAAATTCCCAACTCTCTAAGCAACATCTCTTTAGCTGTCATTAAAATTTACATCTAATTGTAATTTGTAGTTATTCTTCTAGCCTAAATCTCAAAATCTGATCATCATTTTCTCGCGGTCTACCTCGGCCATCACGATTATTGGTTAAAAAGTAAAGATAACCATCAGGGCCCACAACTGCTTTTCTAATCCGACCGTAAGTTGCACTTCCAGCCCCATCATTAAAGAGATGTTCAATACTTTCTACATTATATTCATCCTTGTCTCGATTCAGTCCTATTCGAACCAGAGATTGGCTGCCTAAAGTTCCTACATATAAATCTCCGCGATAAAAAGTCATTCCGGAAGGTGGAACAGTATCTTCCCACATAATGAGTGGATTTGCATATTCTCCATCTTCAAAATAACCAATTTTATCCGGCCAGCCGAAATTGCTTCCTGCTTCAACAACTTTGATTCGATCCTTTGCTCTTAGACCATCTTCACCAGACGGACCGTGGTCAGAAATAAAGAGATCTCCTGTTTCTGGATGCCAGGCAATTCCCTGTGGGTTGCGGTGACCTAAACTGTAGACAGGAGAGTTTCCAAATGGATTATCATCAGGAATTGTACCCTCTGGAGTAAGGCGCAGAATTTTTCCTCCCAGATTGTCTAAATCCTGTGCAATTTCGCGGTTAAAAGTTTCTCCAGTTGTAATATAGAGCATTCCATCCGGTCCAAAGGCAATACGTCCTCCATTATGGTTGTTCCCGGCAGGAATCTGATCAATGATAATTTCTTCTTCAACTGCCTGGTTCCCCTGATCGGTAAATCTAGAAACTCTATTATATAACTGGCTGTTACTGCTGGTGTAAGTATACATCAGATAAATATATGGTGTTTCTGGAAAATCTGGATGATGGACCATTCCCATTAAGCCACCTTCTCCTCGAGAATCAATATCTAATTCTAAATAAGTTTCACTTTTTAGATTTCCGTTTTCAACCTGCAGTACTCTGCCATCTCTTTCGCTAATTAAAGCTCGATTACTTTCTGGCAGAAAAACTAACTCCCAGGGGACATCAAGATTCTGCTGCCAGGCTTCAATTTCAATAGTATCCGGATTCAGTACATATTCATCTTCTACATTCTGTGGAAACTGACCGACTCTAATTTGCGCCTGAACTGAAAGTGATAAAGCAAAAATCAAGATTAGTCCGAGCAAAAACACTTTCTTTTTCATATCTATTACCTCCACATTTAGGGATTAAAAATCAAACTTTTCTTCTGTCTTAATTGTATTATTTATAGGAATTGATTTCTAAAAAGCATTTAACATTTTCAGAAGATTATTTACAGACTGTTAATTTCTAATTTACACTATCGTAATAATAGGGTGATATGATTGAGTTAAGGAATAATTTAGGAAAGGAGAAGTGGATTTTGCTTAAAGTAGGTGAGGAAATGAAATCAATAAAAGTAGGAGCTGTCTTTAGGGAAAACAGAGGAGTGACAGTGTCAGTTTCTGCCAGGACCAAAAATCTGGTAGACATTTTTAATCTCAATAATATCCAGAGTATTGTTGTACTTAAAGAAGAGCGGGCAGTCGGTCTGGTGATGCAAGACAAACTTTTTTATCGTCTGGGCAGCAGATTTGGCTATAACCTTTATATGCAGAAAAATGTGGAGGTAGTAATGGATTCAGAGCCACTTATTATAGATTTTGAAGAGTCTATTTTAAAAGTTTCAAAAATAGCGATGAAGCGCCCACAGGAAAAAATTTATGATTCAATAATAATTACTAAAAATAATAAATACTACGGCATTCTGTCGATTAAAGACCTGTTAATAGAAGTTTCAGAATTAAAGATAAAAACTGCCAGAAATGCTAATCCCTTAACTGGTTTGCCGGGTAACTTAACCATTGAATCTGAAATTAAAGAAAGAATAAAAATCGAAGAAAAGTTTTCTGTTCTTTATCTGGATCTTGATAATTTTAAAGCCTATAATGACAGTTATGGTTATCAGAAAGGTGATCAGGTAATTAATTATACAGCAAAAGTACTTAATAATTGTGCTCAAAAAATGGTGACAGACACCTTTGTTGGCCATATTGGTGGAGATGATTTTGTAATTATCACTGCTGCAGCAGATGATGAATATCTGGCAGAGTTGATTATAGAAGAATTTGACAGGGGGATTCGTAATTTTTTTAAAAACAAAGATTTACTAAGGGGTTATATAGTTTGTTTTGATCGGCAGCATCAGATAGTTAATACTCCTCTGACTTCAATTTCGATTGCAATAGTTTCAAATTGTGATGGAAAGTTAAAAAATCATCTAGAAATTAGTGACCGAGCTGCAGAATTAAAGAAAAAAGTAAAAGAAATACCGGGAAGTAATTTTATTAAAGACAGGAGGATGGAAAAGACGAATGGAGAGTTTGAGTTATGCTAAAAATATAAATTTTGATTACAGTTATTCCAGTCTCTTGAAAAAGATGATTAAGGAAGCTGATTATAATACATATTTACACAGTCAGCGTTTAAAAATGCCCGCTTTGCTACTGGGGGAAGAACTAGAGCTTGAGAAAGATGAGCTGGAGAATTTGATGCTGCTGGCTGAGCTTCATGATCTGGGAAAAATAGTTATTTCGAATGATATTTTATTTAGTGATGGTCCTTTAAATGAAAGTGAGTGGCAGCAGATCAAAGAACATCCGGTGACAGGTTTTCAAATTGCCTATACTTCTTTAGATATGGTCGATGTAGCGGAAGGAATATTAACTCATCATGAGTGGTGGGATGGAAGTGGTTATCCTCTGGGTTTAAAAGGGGAAGAAATACCTCTGGCAGCCAGGATAATTGCCTTAGTTGATGCCTATGATGTAATGAAATATGGACGAAATTACAAAAAGGCAATGAGTGATCAGGAAATTATCGAAGAGTTAACGGTAAGTTCCGGCATTCAGTTTGATCCACTTTTAGTAAAAATATTTATTGATTTAATTTCAACTAATTCACTTAAAAACTAAATAAGTTATAATCTTAAGACAGTTTCTATTTTCAGATGGAACTGTTTTTTAATATTGACAAACTAACAATCGTTAGTTATAATTAAAATATGATATATGAGCGAAGCAAATTAATTATTAGATAAGATTTTCAACTGGAGGTGAAAGAGTGGCTTCTACTAGAGAAAAAATTTTAAATGAGTCCCTAGATTTATTTGCAGAAAATGGATACCATGGGACTTCAATGCGAGAGATAGCTAAAGCAGTTGGAATTAAGGGCAGCTCAATTTATAATCACTTCAGCGGCAAAGAGGAAATTTTTTCAGAATTATTTAATTATCTGGCACCTCTGGATTTGAAATCCGAAAAATTCAGGACTAAATTTCAGGCAGCAGAAGCTGATCCACTCGAAACTCTTAATTATTTTGGCAGCATTGTAATTGAAGAAATGAAGAACCCAAAAAAAGTTAAACTTCTGAAGATGATGCTTAGGGAAAATAATAATCCTGTGGTTAAAAAAAGGCTGCAGCTCAGAATGGAAAATAATATAGAAAGAATCACCGCTTTTTTTCTTCGCCTTAAGCAGGAGGGGAAAATCAAAAGCAATTTAGATCCAGAATTTACAGCAAACGAATTTGTCGGGGATTTGATTTATTACAGAATGCGGTATTTACTTTTTGAACTCGACAGTTTTGAAGAATTGAAGGCAGCTACAAAAAAGCATATCAGTTTTTTCTGGGAGAATGTCAGGGTCAATTAAGGAGGAGAAAATGATTAAAAAAATTACGATTTTCTTTTTGATATTATTCTTTTTTAGTGCACAGTTCAGTCTGGCTCAGGAATTAGATGGGGAACAGGTTTTAAAAAATTTAGAAACATCCAGGCAGGCTGAAAGTCATCAGATGAAAATGGAAATGGAATTATACAGCAGCTCCGGTGATATGAGGAGCAGAACCCTTAACAACTATCGACTTGAAGGAGAAATTGAACGATCTCTGATGCAGTTTACTGAACCTGCAGACATCAGCGGCACCTCGTTTTTACTATTAGATGATCAGGCCAATAATCAGGAAGATATGTATCTATATTTACCAGCACTGGGCTCAGTCAGGAAAATATCGGGAAGTCAAAAAAATGGTAATTTTGTTGGCTCAGATTTAACCTATAATGATCTCAGCATTTTTAGCGGAGCAAATTTTAGAGATAATTATCAGGCAGAAATGATATCGGAAGATAATGGGATAATTGAGCTGCATCTGGAAATTACAGATCCGGATATTGACTACAGCTATGGTAAAATGTGGGTTAAAAAAGATCTCTGGCTGGCAGAAAAAATAGAGTATTATGATCACCAGGAGAAGTTATTAAAGGTTATCACTCTAAGTGACTTTGACGAAATTGATGGTAATCGACTGGCCCGTAAGATAGAGGTGGAAAATGTTCAGAGAGAAAGCAGAACAATTTTAAAGCTGGTGGAAGTAGATTTTGATCCAGAACTTGACCCCAGTATCTTTACAACCCGCTATCTGCAGCGTCAGTGAGTCAATTAGTCTGCAGAATTTAGAGGAGGTAAGCAGTAATGACAAATATCAGGCAAAAAAACAAACTAAATAATTTGCTTTCCATTTTAGCTTTGACTTTAATTTTAAGTCTTATCCTTACATTTAATCTGAGTGCAGCTTCCTACAGCGGAAAATTGAGCACTTCCGTAATCTATGAACAGGGATCAGAACAGTGGCAGGATCAGAGCCTGCTGGAATTCGACTTTCAGCAGGATTTAAGTTCTGATTTAAACTATTATTTAAAAGGTGCTTTAACTTTAGAAAGCTATTATCAGCAGGATCAAAAAGAGAGAGAATTTGAGTTTGAATTCAAAGAAGCTTATCTAAATTATTATACAGCTAAGATTGACTGGAGGCTGGGGAGACAGAATTTTAGTTGGGGCAGTTCCTATAATATTAATCCTCTCAATTATTTTAATCCAATTGATCAGGGTGCAGTTGATCCTTTTCAAAGTAGAAAGGCTGTTGATGGAATCAGAGCAGCCTACTATCCTAATTTTAATTGGCAGCTGACAGGGGTTTTAACTGAGCATGCAGAAATTGATGAACTGCAGTCTGCAGTTCAGTTAATCCGCAGGCGCTGGCGGGGTTATGATCTTGCTGCCTCTGTTTTTAGCGGCAACAGCCTGCAGGCAGTGCCAGGGGCAGGTAATTTTTATCCCGAAGTTAACAAAATTGGATTTGATTTTAAGGGAGATTTCAGCAGCAAAAATATAGGGCTCTTTTCCGAATTTGTCTCCAGTGATTATCAGAACGCCCGGCTGGAAAATACCAATGAGTTAATCATTGGTCTGGATTATAAATTTGAGAATAATCTTTATCTTCTGGGACAGTATTACTATCAAGAATTACCTTCTGCTCAATCTGAAACAAATCAATTGTTAATTTTGAGGGCTGAAAGACCTTTCGCATATTTTCATAACTGGGAGCTTAATTTGATTACTGACCTCAAAAAAGGAATGTCTCTAGTTCGACCCAGAGTTATTTTTTCTTTAAAGGAAGGTCTTGATTTAGAAACTGGAGCAGTTATCAAGCTCAATCAGAAAAAAGAAAGCAGTTTAAACTACTTAAATCAGGAACTTATCTATCTTTCTTTAAGTAAATACTTTTAGCAGAGGAGCTGATCTGAATGCTGCAAAAAATAATAGAAAAAGTTTCTTCTCTGGCAGTTAAACATCCGCTTCCAGTAATTTTGATCTTTATTTTAATAACACTTTTTTCACTTTATAATTTACAGGCAATAGAGGTTGATACGGCAATTAAAAGCCAGATTCCGGAGTCTATGCCTTCCCGGACTAGAATAGAAGAGATTGAAAATATTTTTGGTGGAACAGAAATGATTATGCTGACAGTGGAGGCAGAAGATGTGCTGGAGGCAGAGCTGCTGAGGAAACTCAGGTTTATTTCAGATGAATTGGGTAAATTAAGAGAAGTTGATCAGGTAAACAGTCCGTTTACAGTAAATATTATTGAGGGGAGAAAAGATGAACTGCTGATAGAGAGTGCAGTCAGCACTATTCCAACAGATGAAACTGAAAAAGAAAGTCTGCGAGAGCGGCTTGCAAATAGCGAACTGGTAATGGGATCAGTTTTTTCCAGAAACTTTAAGGCGGTTAATATCGCTGTTATACTGGCTGAAGACTTTGATGATGCAGAGGTCAAGAAAAAAATCAACGCTATTTTGGCAGAGGCAGACGAAAAATTTTCGGCTGAAGAAAGTATATTAAAGTCCGGTCTGCCAATCATAAGAGCCTTAAATGCAGAAATTATGCAGCACGATATGAGGCTTTTAATGCCTCTGGGATTAGTGATTATGCTAATTTTTCTCTTTCTCTGCTTTAAACAGTTGCGGGGTGTATTTTTACCTTTTCTAGTTGTTGTGATGTCAATAATATTTTCTCTATCTCTGATTCCAATTATAGGTTGGAAGTTCCAGCTGCTGACAGTTATTTTGCCGGTAATCTTAATTGCTGTGACCAATGATTATGGGATTCATATTATTGCAGCCTATCAGGAGCTGGCAGTTGAAGAGAAAGATTCAGTGCAGGTCAGTAAAAATTCGGTTTTAAAGCTTGGTGCGCCAGTAATAGCTGCTGGGGTTACAACAGTTGTTGGTCTGCTCTCACTTTCCACTCACCTGATAGTACCGGCCAGAGAGCTGGGGGTGCTGGCAGGGGCCGGAATCACCTTTGCTCTTTTTGCCAGTCTTTTATTTATTCCGGCTGTTTTGTCGTTGCTTAAAGTTAAGACTCCACTGCAAGATTATCAGACTGGGGCTGAAAATTGTAAAGAAAGTGGAAAAAAAGGAATTATAACCACTGTACTTTTTAAAATTGCCAGGCTGGTTGGTAGAAAAGCTAAACTGATTTTAATTGTCAACTTTTTAATTGTTCTGGTTATTTCTGCAGGAATTTTTATGCTTAAAGTTGACACTAACCCAATTAATTTCTATGACGAAGAGTCTGATATTGTGCAGGCTACAGAAATAGTTAATCAGCATTTCGGAGGTGCAAATTCTATTTCTGTAGTTGCCAGAGGTAATATTACTCAGTCTGAAATGATGCAGAAAATTAGTGATTTTGAGCTGGCAATTAAAGAATTTGAAAATGTAGGAGAAGTAAGCGCAGTTTCCACAATCATTAGGACTATCAATAAAGAACTCCACAATGGTCAGCCAGAATTCGAAAAGATCCCGGCTGTTGATTCTGCTTTATCACAGTATTTACTGTTATTTTCGATGTCTGGTGACCTTGATAAAATGATTGATTTTAAAGAAGAAAATGCACTTATAACTGCCCGAATTAAAACAAATAGTACTGAAGAAATTAGAGAGATTCTCAATAAAATTAAAAATGAAACTCAAAATTATGGAGCAGGAACCTTTCCTTTAATAGGTGGTTTTGGAGATCTGCTGTCTGAGCTGGTTAATGCGGTTGTTCGGGGCCAGGTAGCCAGTCTTTTTCTATCAATAATTCTGGTTGCAGCTGTAGTTATGCTTTTATTTAAATCTTTTACAGCCGGTGTTTATACATCAGTTCCTTTGATAACTGCTTTAGTCTCTTTATTTTCGCTGATGGGCTTTTTAAATATAAAACTCGATATGATTACCACTATGCTTTCTTCGATAATGATCGGTGTTGGAGTTGATTATACCATTCATTTTCTCTGGCGCTATCGCGAAGAAAGGAAAGATTTAGCTAAAGAAGAGGCTCTGATCGAAACACTTACAACTTCAGGCCGGGGAATAACCTTTAATGCCCTGTCTGTAATAGTTGGATTTTCAGTTCTTTTTGTTTCTGGATTTTTACCAGTTAAATTCTTTGCTTTTTTAGTAACAGTTTCTATTGCCACCTGCTTAATTGGAGCACTGGTGATTCTTCCGGCCTTAGTCCTGGTTTTTGAACAATAGGTACCAGGTACCGAAAACGATTTCTGGTACCTGGTACCTATTTATTTACCTATTTATTAATAAACTTGATATTATTCTTAGCTTTGTTATAATAAAAAGTGGTTGAAAGAGAAAACAGGAGCAAATTATTCTCTAAAAGAACAAATCGCTTCTAATCAAAGCACAATCTTATACAAGGTCAAAAATGCTCAAAAAGGATTATAAACTTTTAAGGAGGGTTTTTACTTATGGAAAGAATTAGAACGATTTTTGCTTCACTGATGATTATAACACTGCTGATGACAGGAATGGCTTTGCTGCCAACAGAAACACAGGCTCAGGATAATACAATTGAGCTCGGTTATGTAAACTGGGCGGGTACAGTTGCTGAGACACAGGTTGCTGTGGTAGTACTGGAAGAAATGATGGATTATAATGTAGAGACAACAATGGTTGGAGTCGGTCCGATTTACGCAGCTCTGGCTGAAGGTGATATTGATGCCTTTATGGGAGTTTGGCTGCCCCAGACACACGAAAGTTATATTGAAAGATATAAAGATGACATTATTAAAACCGGTCCGAACTATACAGGAGCGAGAATAGGACTTGTGGTCCCGGAATATGTTGATATTGATTCTATAGAAGAATTGAATGAACATAGAGATAAATTTGATGGACAGATTACAGGAATTGAACCCGGTGCTGGAGTAATGGAGGCAACTCGGACTGGTATTGAGGAATACAATTTGGATTTTGATCTCTTAACAAGCAGTGGCCCGGCAATGACCGGTTCTTTAGAAAGTGCAATTCAGAACGAAGAATGGATTGTTGTAACAGGCTGGCGTCCACACTATAAATTTGCAAAGTTTGACTTAAAGTTTTTAGAAGATCCAAATAATGTTTATGGTTCTAAAGAAAATGTTTATACATTCCATAATCCACAGTTAGCTCAGGAACATCCGGAAGTGGTAAGCTTTTTCCATGACTTTAGAATGACCACCGATGAAGTAGGTCAGGTTATGGCCTGGATTGAAGATGGAATGGAAGCAGAGGAAGCTGCGCAAAAATGGGTTGAAGAAAATGAAGAAAAAGCTCGCGGCTGGACTAATCCGGTTGTAGTTTCAGAATAAAATTATATATTATAAATCTTAGAAATTAGAATATATCATAGAAAACCCCTGCCTTAGTTGGCAGGGGTTTAATTTGTTTTAAGCTATTGATCTTTGTCCCTCTTCCCCTGTACTAATTTTAACAGAATTTTCGATATCACTGACATTAATTTTCCCATCACCAGTTTCGCCTGTTTGAACAGTGTTTTTAATTACATCTACATATTTATCTACTTCAGTATAGTCAACAACGAATTCTATCTTAACCATAGGGGTAAATTTAATTTTCAAATCACTATCTGCTAACTTAATTGAATCCTGGTTAAAGTTTTTTGCTTCCAGAATATTTAATTCCTTCAGCCCCATAGAATTTAATTTTTTAACTAGTTTATTTAACTTATCTGATCTAATAAAAGTTTCAATTTTTTTCATTTCAACCCCTCCTTTAGTTAATATTAAGAATTTTTCTATAATTTAATTATAATTCAAAAAGAGTTAAATGTGAATAGTTTTAAAACCTATTATAATAGTATACAGGGATATTTTTTAATTTACTTAAACTTAACCTTTTGGAAATCTAGATTTAACTTTACAATGCTAATATTACTAATAGAGACAATCTGTTTAGTAGTTCTCTAATCTCATCAAATTGAAAAAGGAGTGGAAAATTTCTATGAAAAAAACTGTTTTGTTAGTTTTGGTAGGCCTTTGCTTTATGGTTAGTTTTTCAGCAGCAGCAGAAGAAGTTACAATTGATTTCTGGCACGCAATGGGTGGGCATAATCTAGAAGTAGTAAACACTTTAGTCGAAGAATTTAATAGTAGTCAGGATCAAGTTGAGGTTAAAGCTCAGTATACAGGTTCTTATAATGATACTTTGACTAAAACTCAGTCAGCAGTTCAGACCGGAACTGCACCACATATTATTCAGATTTACGAAATTGGAACTCAGATGATGCTGGACAGCGGCATAATTATGCCGATAGAGGATCTGGGCAAAGAGGTAGCGGGAGATAATAGTTTTGACTGGGACAAATTTTTAGTTCCGGTTTCAAATTATTATACAATTGACGGCAAATTGAATTCTATGCCTTTTAACTCATCTACACCAATTTTATATTATGATAGAGATGCTTTTAAAGAAGCGGGTTTAGATCCTAATAGACCACCTCAGACTTTTGCCGAACTAAAAGATTATGCTCGAAAATTAACAATTAAAAATGATGATGGTACAGTTGAACGCTATGGATTCACCCTGGGAATTGTCGGCTGGTTTGTAGAACAGATGGTTGCAAATCAGGATGCAACTCTGGTTAACAATGATAATGGGCGTAGTGCTAGAGCAACAGAGGCTAATCTAAACGAAGAAGCAGCAGTTCGGTTTGTTAAACTCTGGAAAGAAATGGTTGATGAAGGTATTATGCTTAATCCGGGTCGAGGCTGGGATGGAGCAAATCAGGCATTTTCTTCCGGAAGAGCAGCAATGTTGATAGAATCTACTTCTTCAGTGGCCGGGTTTACAGAAAATGCTGAGGCAGCAGGATTTGAACTGGGAACCGGATTTTTGCCAAGACCAGCAGCAGCTAAGCGTGGTGGAGTTATTATTGGTGGTGCAAGTCTCTGGACAATTGCTGACCACCCAGAAGAAGAATTGAAAGCTACCTGGGAGTTTCTAAAGTGGCTATCAGAAGAAGAACAGCAGGTTTACTGGTTTGAAAATACAGGCTACTTCCCGGTAACCAAAGCAGCAGTTGAAAGAGAAATGAATAATAAGTTTTTTGCTGAGAATCCAAATTATTTAACAGCATTTTTACAGTTACTATTGAGTAAAAAAGCAGTTTCGACTCAGGGAGCACTAATCGGTACTTTCCCTGAAGTTAGACAGATCGTGGAAGAATCAGTTGAAAAAACATTAGAGGGAAACCTGACTCCTCAAAAAGCAATGGATGAGGCAGCAGAGAGAGTAAATAAATCACTTAAAGAATATAATCAACTTAATAAATAAGAAGTTATATAGTTGATTATTGACAGCTGTCCCTTCCTGAAAATCAGGAAGGGACATTATTATTGGAGGTGTATTTTTGCAAAAATTAAATTATCGATCCCATTCACTTGTTCCCTATTTACTTCTTTCCCCCACTTTTATTGTTTTGTTATTGTTTTTATACTGGCCCAGTATTAATTCAGTGTTTTTAAGCTTATTTAAACAGGCACCTTTTGGACGTAAAAGAATTTTTGTAGGAATCCAGAATTATATAAATTTATTTCAGGATCCAGCTTATCTCAACAGTTTATTGAGATCTACATTTTTTATTATTTTCACCATTACTATTGGGCTGGTATTTTCTCTGCTGCTGGCGGTTATTTTGAACCAGAATCTAAAAGGTATAAAATTTTACAGGGTTATATTTTTTATTCCTTATGCAATTTCTCCAACTGTGGCTGGTTCACTCTGGGTTTTTTTGCTGAATCCGGTAGCAGGCCAGGTTAATTATTTATTGGATATTGCATTTAATATTCAGGTTAACTGGTTAACTAACAGTTTTTTTGCCTTTTTAGCGATTATTATAGCAACTGTCTGGAAGAATATGGGCTTTAACATAATATTTTTTCTGGCAGGTCTGCAGGCGATACCGGATAGTGTTTATGAGTCTGCAAAGATTGATGGAGCAGGAGCTATAACTATATTTAAAGATATTACAATTCCCTTATTATCTCCTACAACTTTTTATCTAATCATTATGAACATAATATTTAGTGTGTTTGAAAGCTTTGGGATTGTAGATATTATGACCCAGGGTGGACCTGCTGATTCTACAAATATTGTGATCTATAAATTATATCGGGAAATGTTTATTAATTTCAGGCCGGGAATTGCAGCAGCTCAATCTGTAATTTTATTAGCTCTGGTAATTATAGTGACTATTTTTCATTTTAAATATGGTGCAAATAATGTACATTATCAATAAGAGAAAGGTGATTAAATATGTTTGATTTAAATAGAGGTCCCTATAGTATTTATAAAAAAATAGCACTACATCTGGTCTTGATTATCATTTCCTTCATTGTCTTAATGCCGATTATTTTTGGCATCAGTGTCAGTATGCAGCCCAGAGCACAGATATTTTCTTATCCACCATCATTTTTACCTGACAGATTATATTTTGATAATTATATTAAGGCCTGGAATTTAGTCAGCCTTGATAAAATTTTGGTTAACAGTATTCTGGCTTCTTCTGTGGTGATGTTAGGGAAATTGGGGCTGGGAGTTTTGAGTGGTTATGCATTTTCGCATTTTGAGTTCAAATACAAAAAGTTTTTGTTTTTTGCAGTCTTATTCACTTTAATGCTGCCGATGCAGGTGCGGGTAGTTCCTCTGTTTGAGTTTATAAGCAGATTGGGACTGGGAAATTCTTTTTCAGGTCTGGTTTTGCCGTTTCTGGCAAGTGCCACTACAACTTTTTTGATGAGGCAGCACTTTTTGACTATACCTAAGTCTATTATGGAATCTGCTCAAATAGATGGCTGTGGGCCTTTTCGGTTTTTATTTCAGATTCTCTTACCCTTATCTGGAGCTAATCTTGCTGGATTGGCTGTAGTTAACTTTTTAGTGATGTGGAATGCCTATCTCTGGCCGCTAATCATTATTAATGATGATCAAAAAAAGTTAGCTCAGCAGGGAGTAAAAATGCTTTTTGCCAGTTCTTCAGAACGGGACTGGGGAATTATTATGGCAGGAACTATCATGGTGGTAATTCCAACTCTAATTGTATTTTTACTGGCCCAAAAGTTTTTCGTAAAAGGAATTGCTACCCAGGGTATAAAAGAATAGATATTATTTTTATGTTTAAGTTCTGGTGAAAGATCTGCTGTTATTTAGTAGATCTCTCTTTTTTTCTAAAAAGCTCTATAAACTCTGTTTTTTCTTTGGCATTAAGCAGCTCATTTCTAAAATCATCCTCTCTCAACCAGCTGACCAGAGTCGAAACTAATTTTAAGTATTCAGGTGAATAATCTGGATAATCAGCTACCATGAATATCAGTTTAACTTTTTTTCCATCCAGACTGTGATATTCAATTCCTGCTTTTGATCTGCCAATGGCCAGGGATAATTGATTAACTGTTTCGCTTTTACCATGGGGGACCGCAATTCTTCTCCCAAAGCCTGTGCTGCCTTCTTTTTCGCGCTCAATTATTTTTGTCAGAAATTTATCTTTCGCCTTAATTTTACCTTCTGTTTTTAATAAATTGACCATTTCTCTTAAAGTTTCTTCTTTATTACTGGTATTGAGATCAAGATTAATTAAGTTTTTCTCTAATAATTTACTTATTTTCATTTTATTTACCCGCCTTTCTACTGCCTAAATTATATAATGATGCTGACAGACAAGTCAATTGAAAACAGCTAACTAGGCCCAATAATTAATTTTATTAGAATAAATTGGATATTCACAGGTGATGTATGCCTGGATAATGGGATTAAAAACTTAATTGTAACTGGACTACTTGACACCTGCCGTAAAAAGGATTAATATTAAAACAAATTAACATAAAGCTAATAAATTGAGTAGCTGAGTAGAAAGGAGAGATGTTTTATGTTAAAAGTAAAAAGTGCAGTCAAGGAATTTAGTGGATTTAGGGCAGTAGATGAATGTTCTTTTGAGGTAGAAGAAAATACGATAACTGGACTGATTGGTCCAAATGGAGCCGGAAAAACAACTATGTTTAATTTAATTGCTGGTTCTTTAGATCTCGATCAGGGAGAGGTTTATTTTTCAGAGCAAAAAGTAAACAACTTCGCTCCTCATCAGATTGCACGTCTTGGTCTGGCCAGAACTTTTCAGATTCCAAAAACTTTAAAAAAGATGACAGTAATGGAAAACCTAATGCTTGTTCCTTCAGGTCAGAGTGGAGAAAATCTCTGGAACAGCTGGTTTAATTCAGCCAAAGTAAGTAAAGAAGAAGAGACAGTTGAAGCAAAAGCCTATGAAACTTTAGAGTTTCTGGAGCTGACTCATCTGGCTGACGAGATGGCTGTTAACCTATCAGGTGGGCAGAAAAAACTGCTTGAACTTGGTAGAGCATTAATGGCAGATCCAGAATTAATTATGCTGGATGAACCTGGAGCCGGTGTTAACCCAACTTTATTGAATAAAATAGCTGAAAATATTCTTAAATTAAAAGAAAGAGGAAAGACTATACTTTTAATCGAGCATAACATGGATTTAATTATGAATATCTGTGACCGGGTTATTGTAATGAATGATGGTAAGCATTTAGTTGAAGGAACTCCGGCTGAAATCAAGAGGAATCCCCGGGTCTTAGAAGCTTATCTGGGAGAAAAAACGGCTTAAGGGGTGGTTTGATTGTTAAGAATTAATGATATATATGCCGGCTATGGTGAAATAGAAATAATCCATGGTATTACTCTTAATGTTGAGCAGGGAGAGATTGTTTCCATTGTTGGGCCTAACGGTTCTGGAAAGTCCACTCTTTTAAAATCAATTTTTTCTCTTGTTGATATTATGGGAGGAGAAATTAATTATCTGGGCAGTGATTTAACCAACTCTGCAACTGATCAAATGATAAAAAAAGGACTTTCTTTTGTACCACAGACTGATAATATTTTTCCGACTTTAACTGTGGCAGAAAATCTGGAACTGGGAGCCTATGTTTCAAAGCAGAAACTCAGTGATAGATTTGACTTAATTTATAGTCTGTTTCCACCATTAGTAGAGAAAAGAAAGAAAAAAGCAGGTACTTTAAGTGGTGGCCAACGCCAGATGGTGGCCTTTGGTAGGGCCCTGGTAATGGAGCCGAAATTACTGCTGTTAGATGAACCAACAGCCGAGCTGGCACCAATGTTTATTGATTTAATCTTGGAGAAAGTAGAAGAAATAAACAAAACAGGAGTTTCAATTTTAATGGTAGAACAAAATGCAAAAAAAGCTTTAGCTATGTCAGACAGAGGATATGTTCTAGCAGCAGGCGAAAAAAAATACGAAGATAGTGGGAGAGGCTTACTTGAGAATGAAGAAGTAGCGCAGCTCTTTTTGGGAGGATAAGTCTATGGCCTTACAGTTATTTTTGAACGGAGTAATACTCGGATCAATTATAGCGCTGGGTGCAATTGGATTATCACTGATTTATGGAATCTTAAAGTTTGGACATTTTGCTCATGGTGATTTAATGACACTCGGTGCTTATTTTGCTTTTTTATTTAAAGTACAGCTGGGCCTGCCTTTCTGGCTGGCTTTTGTTTTAGCAGCAGCTTTAACTGCAGGTGCGGCAATACTTTTAAATCTTATATTATACAGACATTTAAAGAAAAGAGATTCAGTAATTGTAATGATTTCTTCTGTTGGAGCCGCCTTGATAATCAGAAATTTAGTCTTATTATTCTGGGGACCGCAGAATCAATTTTATGAGAAAGCTATCCAGATGCCGATTGTTTTGGGTGACGGATTATTACGAATTAAAGAAAATCAGATCATAATTTTAGTGCTGGCTTTGACACTGGTAATTGCTGTTCATCTATTTTTGAGCAAAACAAAATTAGGCAAGGCAATGCGGGCAATGTCTGATAACATTGATCTGGCTCAGATAACAGGGATTAATACCGAAAGAGTAATCATCTGGACCTGGGCAATGAGTGGGGTGCTTACAGCAGCTGCAGGTATTCTGCTTGCTTTTGATACCCACCTGACACCGGTAATGGGCTGGAATTTACTATTACCCCTATTTGCAGCGGTTATTCTGGGAGGAATTGGCAGTCCTTATGGTGCAATGTTTGGAGGACTGGTAATTGGTATCTCACAGGAGATGTCAACTCTAATTATTTCTGCAGCTTACAAACCTGCAGTTGCCTTTACGATTATGATTCTAATGTTAATTATTAAACCTTCTGGTTTAATGGGAAAGAAGGTGTAAATAGATGACTTTTGCAGGTGTTTTTTCTTATCTGGTTTTCTTTTTGATTTTCGGCGGTATTTATGCAGTTATGACTCTGGCTTTAAATATGCAGCGGGGTTTTGCAGGACTTTTTAATATAGGAATTGCAGGATTCTGGGCGGTTGGTGCTTATACATCAGCAATTATGACCAAGGGGCCTTCTCCTGATCATCTAGGTGGATTTGGAATGCCTTTTATAATAGGCCTGCTGGCAGCAGGTATAATATCCTCACTGCTGGCTTTTCTGGTAGGGATCCCAACGATTCGTCTGCGGGAAGATTATCTTGGAATTGCAACAATTGGTATTGCTGAGATAATCAGACTGGTAATTAAAAATGAAGCCTGGTTGACTAATGGTGTTAGAGGTATTTCGGCTATTCCTAAACCGCTGGCCGGTGTTTTTGGTTCAAATTACAATTTGTTTTTTCTTTTGATTGTGATTATAGTCATTGCTATTTTTTATTATTTAAGTGAAAAGGGAATCAATTCTCCCTGGGGCAGAGTTTTACGAGCAATTAGAGAAGACGAAGAAGTAGTTAAAGCTGCCGGGAAGAATGTGGTTCGTTATCGAATGGAAGCTTTTATTTTAGGTGCTTTTATGATGGGAGTTGGAGGCGCACTTTATGCTCACTTTACTTCCTTTATTTCACCGGAGGCCTTTAGACCGATGCAGGCTACATTTTTAGTCTGGATAATGCTGATCATTGGTGGCAGTGCCAACAACTTTGGTTCTATTATTGGAGCTTTTTTAACCTGGGGAATCTGGACCGGAACTGAATTTTTAACTGGAATGCTTCCAGCTGCTTATACAACTCAGGCCGCTGCTGTTAGAGTAATTTTGATTGGTATCTTTTTAGAAGTTATACTTTTGAGTCGACCACAGGGGTTATTTGGTGAAAAGAAATATAGCAGTCAATCAACTGCCAATACTAAATAAAGTAGTTAATAATTTTACTCTTAATTGAGTATTTTAAATATGAGTAGCGAGAAAATGAGGAGGAAAAATAATGTTTAAAAAGAAAATATTTATCACAATGCTGGTTATGTTGTTTCTGTCACTGACTGTTAGTGGTGTTTTTGCTCAGGAGACTGTTAAAATTGGTACTTTAATGCCGCTTACAGGTGGACTTGCTTCCTATGGTCAGTTTACCCGGAACGGGACTCTGCTGGCCCAAAAAATCATTAATGAGCAGGGAGGTCTGCTGGGTGGAAAAGAGCTGGAACTTGTCAATGTTGACACTCAAACTAATCCTCAGGCTGGTGTTGATGGAGCCCAGAAATTGGTGTCTGTAAATGGAATTAATGCAATTGTAGGAGCTTTATCAAGTGGTGTTACAATACCAGTTGCTGAAAGTGTTGCAGTTCCTGGTGAGGCAGTTTTGATTTCACCATCTTCTACTTCCCCGGTACTAACTACTTTAGAGGATAAAGGCTATGTATTTAGAACAGTACCTTCAGATAGTTTACAGGGAGTAGTTGCAGGAAACCTGGCAGCAGATTTAAACAATGATAAGCTGGCGATAATCTATGTTAATAATGATTATGGTCAGGGTTTAAATGATGCAGTAATCGAACAGTTTGAAAAAAGAGGAGGAGAAGTAACTGCCTCTATTGCTTTTGAACCAAACAAAGTATCATATAGAAGTGAACTGATGGACGCTGCTTCCGAAAATCCTGATGCATTATTACTAATTGCTTATACTGATGATGGTGGAATTACAATTATCAGACAGGCTCTAGAAAATGGTTATTTTAATAAATTTATTTTTACTGATGGACTTAAAGCTCCCGAAATTACTGAAGGTGTGGAACAGTATTTAGAAGGAATGTATGGTACCGCACCAACTTCTATGCCTGGTGGAAACGGGCCGGAATTATTTACTGAACTTTACGAAGAAGAGTTTGGTGAAATTCCACCTAAACCCTATATTGATACCAGTTTTGATGCTACCTTTGTTCTGGCTTTAGCTATTGAAAAGGCCGGCAGTACAGAAGGTCCAGCCATTAGGGATGCGATTAATGAAGTCTTGGCGGAAGATGGAATGGTAGTCAACATTAATGAATGGAACAAGGCTAAAGATCTAATTGCAGCTGGAGAGAAAATACGCTATGAAGGAGCATCTGGTCCGGTTATCTTTAATGACGTTGGAGATAGTATGGGAGCAATCGGTATCTGGAAGATCGAAGATGGAGATATTGTTAATGAGAGCGTAAAAATACAATAAGTTAATGTTCTTTCTGAATAATAAGACATTTTAATCCCGCTTGACTTTAAAAATTCCATCTGTTAAGATTGAGTTGTAAAGTCAAAAATTAAATTTGTACCTCATATAATAGTGGGAATATGGCCCACAAGTCTCTACCGGACACCGTAAATTGTTCGACTATGAGGGAAGTGTACCTAGGTTTCCGCAGTATTAGAGGGATAATTTATAGTCTAATTTATTCTGGTTAGGATTTATTCTAAATATACTGGCTGGTCCGAGCGGTACAGGTATGGATATATCACACCGAAGGGATAAAAGCCCAGGCGGGGAGGTTCTACTCATTGAATGTAGAGTCTTCCTACCTGGGCTATTTTTATTTGTTTAATTTTTTAAAACCAGAGCTCAAAATGAGGTTAATAGATTGAATCTTTGAGTATACGATAATCCAGTTTAAGGCTGGAAATATAAAAATGGGAGTGGATAGAATGAACATTCTTCTCATCGGAAGTGGTGGAAGAGAAAATGCACTCGCCTGGAAGTTAGCACAGAGCAGTAGAGTAAAAGAATTATATATAGCAGCAGGTAATCCAGGTACTGCAGAATATGGTGAAAACCTTGAATTTGATGAAAGTAATCAGGAAGCACTATTAGAATTTGCCTTAAAAGAAAAGATTGATATTACAGTAGTTGGGCCTGAAGCACCACTGGCAGCAGGAATAGTCGATTTATTTGAAGAACATGGCTTAAAAGTTTTTGGACCTAAAAAAGCAGCTGCCCGGCTGGAAAGCTCAAAAGCATTTTCTAAAGAACTAATGTACAAATATGGGATTCCAACTGCAGAATACAGAAGTTTTACTGAGGCAGCAGAGGCAAAAGCTTATATTGAGGAAAAAGGAGCACCAATTGTAGTTAAAGCTTCTGGCCTGGCAGCAGGAAAAGGTGTTATTGTCGCTCAAACAGCAGAAGAAGCAGAAGAAGCAGTTGAGACAATAATGCTCAATGATAAATTTGGAGAAGCTGGCGAAAAGGTTGTTATAGAAGAATTTTTAGAAGGTGAAGAAGCAACAATACTTGCTTTCTGTGATGGAAAAACAGTAGTTCCGATGATACCTTCTCAGGATCACAAGCCTGCTTATGATGGTGGTAAGGGTCCGAATACTGGTGGAATGGGAGCTTATGCTCCAGCACCTGTAGTCACAGATGGAATTATGGAAGAATTTAAAAGAGAAATTATGAAACCGACCTTAGAAGCCCTGCAGAGTGAGGGACTTGATTTTAAAGGTATAATATACTTTGGTCTGATGATTAAGAATCAAAAAGCAAAGGTTTTAGAATATAATGTTCGTTTTGGTGATCCAGAAGCACAGGTTGTACTGCCTCTTTTAGAAACAGATCTGGTAGCTATAATGGAAGCTGTATTAAAAGAAGAGCTGGATCAGGTGGAAATTAAGTGGAAAAACCAAAAAGCACTATGTGTGGTTATGGCTTCTGGCGGTTATCCGGTTGAATATGAAAAAGGTAAGGAAATTACAGGAATTAAAGAAGCAGAAACTGGTGAAGATATAATTGTCTTTCAGGCAGGAACAAAGATGGAAGCTGGTAAACTGCTAACAGATGGCGGCAGAGTAATTGCTGTGACTGCTCTGGGGGATAGTTTTAAAGAGGTAATTGACAAAGCTTATGCTGGAGTAGCAAAAATTCATTTTAAAGATTTTCATATCCGAAATGATATAGGCTATAAGGCACTGGCTAAGTAATTATAATTCAATCTTTTATTAGGATGAAGAATTTTGAAAGTTAAGATACAATTTAATTAAGAGCTAAGAGAATCAAAGTTGTAACTGGGAGGTTATAATTTGAAATTTAATGATAAAACCAGACAGAAAATTGGAATTATCGGTGGTGGGCAACTGGGTAAGATGATGATTCTGGAAGCGAAAAAAATGGGCTTTTATGTTAGCATTTTAGATCCCACAGAAGCCTGTCCTGCTGATAGTATTGCTGATGAGCATCTTATTGCTGATTTTGATGATCAGCAGGCAATTAGAGAACTGGCCCAGAAATCTGATTTAATAACCTATGAATTCGAACATATAGGTGTGGATGTTCTAAAAGAGCTGGAAGCTGAAGGATATAAGATTTATCCTACTGCCAGCAGTCTTGAGATTATTCAAAATAAATATGACCAAAAAAATATTCTTAAAAATAATAAAATTGCTGTACCGGATTTTATTAAAGTAGAAAGTCCAGCAGATATTAAAGAAGCAGCTAAAAAATTTACCTATCCATTAATGCTAAAAAGCTGCACAGGTGGCTATGACGGCAAAGGTAATGCAGTTGTTAACAATGAAGAGGAAGTAGAGAGTTCATTTAAAGAACTTGGAGCAGGTAGTACACCGTTAATGGTAGAAAAATTTATTCCATTTAAAAAAGAGATTTCTATAATTGCAGCCCGGGGTTTAACTGGTGAGATGGAGGTTTATCCGGCTGGCGAAAATGATCATCAGGATAATATACTTTATGAAACAAAAGTTCCAGCAGAAATTTCAGCTGAACTTGAAGAAGAAGCAGATAAATTTGCTCAAGAAGTACTGGAGGTTTTCAAAGGGATAGGAATTTTCTGTGTAGAAATGTTTGTAACTGAAGCTGATGAACTGTTGATTAATGAGATAGCACCAAGGCCGCATAACTCCGGCCATTACACAATTGAAGGGTGTGTGACCTCTCAGTTTGAACAGCATGTCAGGGCAATTACAGGTCTTCCACTCGGAGACACAGCTTTAGTTAGGCCTTCAGTAATGCGCAATATACTGGGTACTGGTGAGCAGGGTAAGGCAGAAGTAGTTGGTCTTGAGCCAGCACTGGCAGTAGAGGGAGTTAAAGTTCATGTTTATCAGAAGAAAATTTCCAGGCCAGGACGAAAAATGGGACATCTTACAGTGACTGCAGAAAACTTAGAGCTGGCAGCTAAAAGAGCTCTCAAAGCAAGTCAGCTGGTTGAGATAAAAGGAGAAGTTTAGAATATATTTGGAGTGAATTTGTTAAAAATTTGGGAGGTAAAATTTTATGAAGCCTAAAGTAGGAGTGATTATGGGCAGTGATTCAGATCTGCCGGTAATGAAAGAGGCGGCAGAAATTTTAGATCAATTTGAAGTAGAATATGAGCTGACAGTTGTTTCCGCTCATCGGACACCGGATAGACTTTATAATTACGCCGAGACCGCAGAAGAAAAAGGTCTGGATGTAATTATTGCTGGAGCTGGGGGAGCAGCTCACCTACCTGGAATGGTAGCAGCTGTAACAACAGTACCTGTAATTGGGGTACCGGTAAAAACCTCAAAGTTAAGCGGACTTGATTCACTTTATTCTATAGTCCAGATGCCGCCGGGAGTTCCAGTTGCAACTGTTGCAATTAATGGAGCTAAAAATGCTGCTTTACTGGCAGTACAGATTCTGGCCCGCAGTGATGAAGAATTGAATAAAAAGCAGAAAGAATACAGAAAAGACATGAAAGAAAGTGTTTTAGATACAGCAGAGAAATTAGAAGAACAGGGATATGCAGAATACCTTGAGAGGAGCGAAAAATTTGCAGACTAGAGATATTTTTGCCAATATAAGTCCTCTTGATCACCGCTATTCAAGAAGGAAAGAAAATTTTGAAGAGCTAAGAAAATACCTTTCGGAAAATGCAACTATTGAATTTCAGGCTGAAGTAGAGCTCGCACTGGTTAAAGTGCTTGCTGCCAGGGGAATGGCCCCGAAAAAAGCACCGGCTGAAGTAGAAAAAGCGATCAAAGAGTTGACTACCGAAGAAGTTTATGCAGAAGAGGCTAAGACTAAACATAATATTCGGGCCTTAGTTAACTGTATTCAAAAAAAGGTAAGTGAGGAAACCCGCCCCTATATTCATTTTACAGCTACTTCTTATGATATTGTTGATACAGCAAATTCCCTCCGCTATCAGAAGGCAGCTAAAGAATTAATTCTACCTAAACTAAAAGAATTACATAAGAGCTGGGCAGAAATTGCCTTACGGGAAAAAGATAGAGTTCAGATCGGAAGAACTCACGGCCAGCATGCAGTGCCGGTAACCTTTGGTTTTACAATAGCTGAATATGTGGCCCGTCTGGGAGAAAGAATAGCAGAGATTGAAGCTAAATCGGAAAAATTGGTTGGTAAATTTGCCGGAGCTGTGGGAGCCTATAATGCCAGCGGTATCTTTTTTGAAGATCCGGAAGAGTTTGAAAAAGAGGTATTAGCTGAACTGGGTTTAAAGCCGGGAGAGCATTCAACTCAGATTGTCCAGGCTGAACCTATGACAGATTTTGTCCACGCTCTTGTTTCAACTTTTAGTGTGCTGGCGGCTTTTGCTGATGATATGCGCCATCTGCAGCGCTCAGAAATTGCAGAAATTGGTGAGCATTTTGGCAAAGACCAGGTTGGATCTTCGACTATGCCTCACAAAAGGAATCCAATAAATTATGAGAACGTAAAAAGTTTGTGGAAGGCTTTTATGCCCCAGATGACAACAGTTTACATGGATCAGTTATCTGAACACCAGCGGGATTTAACAAATTCAGCTTCATCCCGTTTTATACCGGAATTAATAGCCGCTCTGCTTTCTGCAGCTGCCAGATTAACCAGGGTAAGCTCTAAGATGGCAGTAGATCAGGAAAATATAAAGAAAAACTTTGAACAGAACAAAAAGATGATTGTAGCAGAACCTTTATATATACTTTTAGCAGCAGCCGGTCATCCTGATGCCCATGAGGCAGTACGGAAACTAACTTTAAAAGCTCAAAAGACAGACCTTTCTTTAAGAGAATTAGTTGATCAGAGTGAGGAACTCAAGGGATACTGGGGTAAATTCACTGAAAATCAGAAAGAATTAATTTTAGAACCTGAAAAGTACACCGGAATTGCGGCTCAGAAAACAGAAAAGATAGTTAAGAACTGGCAGCGCAAATTCAATTATGATCTCAAAACGGAGGTTTAATTAAGATGAAAAAAAAGGAAATGATCTATGAAGGAAAGGCAAAGCAGATTTTTAAGACTGACAAAAATGATCAGGTGATTGTCCACTTTAAGGATGATGCAACAGCTTTTGACGGTCAGAAAAAAGGTCAGATTGCAGAAAAGGGAATGATTAATAATAAGATTAGTAATTTCTTTTTTAAGCTTTTAGAAGAAAAAGGCATTAAGACTCATTTGATTGAAGAACTCAATGAGCGCGATTCACTGGTTAAGAAGGTTGATATTATTCCTCTGGAAGTTGTAATGCGCAATGTGGCAGCCGGAAGTCTGGCAAAAAGAATTGGTCTTGAGGAAGGGACTCCACTTAAGCAGCCGGTAATCGAGTTTTATTATAAAGATGATGATCTGGGAGATCCTTTAATCAATGTTTCGCATATTGAACTTCTTGGTCTGGCTGGTAGGGAAGAGCTGGAGCGTTTAATCGCACTTGGGCACAAAATTAATGATATTTTAGTTAAGTTTTTAAAAGAGCGAAATGTAGATCTAGTTGACTTTAAACTTGAGTTTGGAAAAACTGCTGAGGGAGAAATAATTTTGGCTGATGAAATTACTCCTGATACCTGCCGCTTTTGGGACAGTGAGACTAAGGAAAAGCTGGATAAAGATCGTTTCCGTCGTGATCTTGGTGATGTGGAAGAGGCCTATCATGAAATGTATAAGCGGATTACCGGCCAGGACTGGAAATAAGCAAAGGGAGGAAAATTGATGAGAGAAAGTTGTAATTTCTCTAGTAAAAATATTAATCAAGATAAGCAGGGTTCAGCGGATTTGAATTTAACTCAAGCTGAATTTAATGAAGATAAAATGAGCGAAGAATGTGGGGTTTTTGGCGTTTTTAATGCTGATGGAGAAAGCAGTGCGGCTGAACTTAGTTATCTTGGTCTAATTGCTCTTCAGCATCGCGGCCAGGAGAGTGCCGGTATCTGTTCAAATCACAACGGAGATTTTAATCTTCATAAGGGCATGGGTCTTGTTGAAAGTGTTTTTGAGGAAAAAGATATGGAAAGTTTAAAAGGGGAAATGGCAATTGGCCATGTCCGCTATTCAACCAGTGGCTCCAGTAAGCTTTCAAATGCTCAACCAATTTTAATTAATAGTATTAAAGGGGATCTGGCACTGGCCCACAATGGTAATTTAGCCAATGGAGCAGAACTCAGAAATAATCTGGAGCAGAATGGATCCATTTTTCACTCTACTTTAGATACAGAAGTAATAGCCCATCTTGTGGCTCGTTCGTTTGAAGATAATATTGTTGAGGCTCTGGTTCAGAGTCTGCACCAGTTAAAAGGAGCTTTTTCTCTGGTGGCAATGACAGAAGATAAGTTGATTGCAATTCGTGATCCTCGTGGCTTTAGGCCACTTTCTTTAGGAAAAGTAGATAACACTTATGTGGTTGCTTCCGAAAGCTGTGCCTTTGATGTGATTGGGGCAGAATTTATTCGGGATGTAGCCCCGGGAGAAGTAATTGTAATTGATCAGGATGGAATTAAAAGCAGGCGCTATACCGGAGAGAATGGGACCAGTCTCTGTGTTTTCGAATATATATATTTTGCTCGACCTGACAGCAATATTGCTGGTCAGAATGTACTTTTGGCCAGAAAAGAAATGGGAAAACAGCTGGCCCGGGAGATGGATGTAGAAGCAGATATTGTTGTTCCGGTTCCAGATTCCGGTATTGCAGCAGCTCTTGGTTTTGCTGAAGAATCAGGTATTCCCTATGCTCAGGGGATTTTGCGGAATCGCTATATGGGCAGAACATTTATTCAGCCAACTCAAGAAATTAGAGATTTAAAAGTTAGATTAAAATTATCGCCGATTAAAGAAATTATAAAAGATAAAAAAGTAATTTTGATTGATGATTCTATTGTCAGAGGAACAACCAGCAAACAGATTATTGGACGAATAAAAGAGGCGGGGGCTAGAGAAGTTCATATGGCTATTTCATCTCCTCCAGTAGAGCATCCCTGCTATTTTGGGCTCGATACCTCTCGCAGACAGGAATTAATTGCCAGTAGAAATACTGAAGAAGAGATTGGCGAAAGTATTGGTGCAGACAGCCTGCATTATTTATCACAGGCGGGAATGCTTAAATCAATCAAAACTGATGTAGAACTTGGTTTCTGTACTGCCTGTTTTGATGGAGATTATCCAGTTGACAGCAGGTACTTAAGTGAGGAGGAATAATTTTGGGCTTAAATTATAAAAAGGCCGGAGTTGATATAGATGCCGGCAATAAAGCTGTAGAATTAATAAAAAAAGATGTACAGTCCACCTTTGGTCCGGAAGTTATGACCGGATTGGGGGGATTTGGTGGACTTTTTAAACCTGATTTAAGTAAGTATAAAAATCCAGTTTTGGTTTCTGGAACTGATGGTGTGGGTACTAAACTAAAACTGGCCTTTAAACTTGATATTCATCACACAATTGGTATAGATCTAGTTGCAATGTCAGTTAATGATATTCTGGCTCAGGGTGCTCAGCCTTTGTTTTTTCTTGACTATCTGGCAACAGGAAAACTGGAGCCGGAAAAAACTGCAGAGATTGTTAAAGGAATTGCTGCTGGCTGTAAAGAGTCAGGTGCAGCTTTAATTGGTGGAGAAACTGCAGAGATGGCAGGTTTTTACCGGCCCGGCGAATATGATCTTGCAGGTTTTGCAGTGGGAATAGTTGATCAGGATCAGATAATTACCGGAAGTGAAATTAAAGAAGGAGATTTAGTGATTGGCCTTCGCTCAGATGGCCTGCACAGCAATGGTTTTACTCTTGCTCGAGCCGCTCTATTTGATAAGGCGGGCTATGACTATACTGCAGAAGTTGAAGGTTTAAAAAATAATTTAGGGGAAGAATTGCTTATTCCCACTAAAATTTATGTTAAAACTGTAATGGCTCTGCTGGAGGAATTTAAGTTAAAGGGAATTGCTCATATTACAGGTGGTGGCTTAATTGAGAACTTACCCCGAATTCTGCCAGACGGTTTAAAAGCTGAAATTAAAAAAGACAGATGGGAGCCACAGCAGATTTTTAAGCTTATTCAGCAGGCAGGAGAGATTGAAGAAAGAGAAATGTATCGAACATTTAATATGGGAATTGGAATGACCCTTGTTATTGATAAAAATGATAAAGAAAAAATACTGAAAGAACTCACAGAAATGGGAGAAGAAGCCTACCTGATTGGTGAAATTAAAGCAGGAGCTCAAGACACATCTCTCGAAATAAAATAAAGAAGGTGCAAAAATGCTTAAAATAGCTGTTTTTGCCTCAGGTAGAGGCTCAAATTTTCAATCAATAATTGATAATATAAAAAGTGGAGACATTGAAGCTGAAATAAAGATTTTAATTAGTGACCGCCAGGATTCTGGAGCCTTAAAGAGGGCTGAACATGAAGGAGTGGAGAATGTTTTTATAAATCCTTCCCACTTTGAAACTAAGGCTGATTACGAAAAAGAGCTGATTGATCTTTTAAAAGAAACCAGTGCAGATTTAATAGTTCTTGCTGGTTATATGCGAATTTTATCACCATTATTTGTTAAAGAATTTAAAAATCAGATCATTAATATTCATCCTTCACTCTTACCTGCATTTAAAGGTCTGAATGCCCAGAAACAGGCAGTTGATTATGGGGTCAAATACAGCGGCTGTACAGTTCATTTTGTTGATCAGGGGATGGATACAGGTCCTATTATTTTGCAGGAAGTAGTGGAAGTAAAAGAAAATGATAGTGCTGATGATCTGGCAGCAAGGATTTTAAAAAAAGAACATAAGATCTACCCTGAAGCAGTTAAGTTAATTGCAGAGGGCAGAGTAAAAATTGAAGGACGAAAAGTTAGAATCTTAAAGGAGGAAAAATAACTTTGTCTAAAATTAAAAGAGCATTGTTAAGTGTATCAGATAAAAAAGGTATTGTAGATTTTGCAGCAGGTCTAAAAGAATTTGGAGTAGAGATTATTTCAACAGGTGGAACTGGTAAACTCTTAAAAGAAAATGATATTGAGGTAACTGATATTGATCAGGTTACTGATTTTCCAGAGATGATGAACGGAAGAGTTAAGACTCTCCATCCAGCAGTTCATGGTGGGATTTTAGCAGTCAGAGATAATGATGAGCATTTAAAAGAAATCGCTGCTCAAAACATTGAACCCATAGATTTAGTTGTCTGTAACCTCTATCCTTTTGCAGAAACAATTGCTAAAGATGATGTTACTTTAGAAGAAGCAATAGAAAATATTGATATTGGTGGACCAACGATGATCCGTTCTGCTGCCAAAAATAATAATGATGTAGCTGTTGTGGTAGACCCGGCTGATTATGATGAACTTTTAGCAGAGATGAAGGTTGGCAGTGGTGCTTTAACAAAAACTAAAAAATTAAAGCTGGCCTATAAGGCTTTTCATCATACAGCAGAGTATGATCAGAGAATACAGAAGTATTTAGGTGAAATTGTAATGGACGAAGAAGAAAAACAGCAATTACCTGAGACACTTCTTGACCGTTATGATAAGAGAGAAGATCTTCGCTATGGAGAAAACCCTCATCAAAAAGCTGCATTTTACTTAGAAGCAGAGCAGAATGAACCTTCAATTTCGACAGCAGAAAAACTGCACGGCAAAGGAATGTCCTATAATAATATTAATGATACAGATGGTGCTTTAGAACTTGTAAAAGAATTTGAAGCTAAGCCAGCAGCTGCCGTAATTAAACATGCTAATCCCTGTGGTATGGCAACAGCTAATACGCTTAAAGATGCTTTTGTTAATGCCCATGCAGGAGATCCATTATCTGCTTTTGGTTCAATTGTGGCAGTAAATAGAAAAATTGATACTGAAACAGCTAAAGAAATTGCTGATCAGGATAAGTTTATAGAAGTTGTTATAGCTCCCGATTATGAAGAAGAGGCATTAGAAATTCTTAAAGCTAGATCTGAAAAAATGAGGATTTTAAAAACCGGTGAGCTTTCTATTAATAGAGAAAAACCTGGCTACAGTATGAAAAAGGTAACAGGGGGTCTTTTAGTTCAGGATAGAGATTTAGCTCAGACTGCTGCTGAGGATCTTAAAGTAGTGACCGAAAAAGCTCCAACTGAAGAGCAGATAAAAGACCTATTATTTTCCTGGAAGGTAGTTAAACATGTTAAATCAAATGCAATTGTAATGGCTAAAGATGAGATGGTAGTTGGTGTTGGTGCCGGTCAGATGAGCAGAGTTGACTCAATGATTATTGCCGGCCGTAAAGCTGAAGGCCGCCAGGAAGGTGGAGTTGTTGCTTCTGATGCGTTTTTCCCATTCCCTGATGCAGTAGAAAAAGCTGCCGAACTTGGCATTAAAGCAATAATTCAGCCGGGGGGTTCAATCAGAGATGAGAAGGTAATTGCAGCCTGTAACAAATTGGGAATTGCAATGGTCTTTACTGGCAAAAGGCATTTTAGACACTAAATTCACTTTATTTTAGATTAAATTTATTTTGTTGTTATAAGTAGTTATTTGGAAAAGATAATTATTAGAAAAACCCAGTTTATGCTGGGTTAATATAAATTTCCCTAATCAATTCTCCATTCTTTTTAATGGTCCCTACTCAGCCATTAAGATAAGAATGGGGAATTTTTATTTTTGTTTAAAAGTTATTAAAAATAATGCTTTATAATGATATAAATATTCATCTTTAGAAAAAATTGACTTTTAAAAAGGGATTTTTATTTTAATCTTGAATATTTATATAATAGTAGTAATTACTTTAAAATCTAATAATTTATTTAAAGGCAAAATAGTCGAAAGGCTGTGACGCAAAAATCTGAGTCTAAGGATGTTAATATTATCTATGATTGTCAGATCTGCCTCGGGAATTAATAGCCAGTGATTTTTATTGCTGGCTATTTTTGATTAAATAATAAAAATTTAATTTTTTTACTGAACTTATTGTTTTAAGTTGAGTGGATATTGAAGGAGGTCCATTTTTTTAATGAGTAAAAGAGCAGTAGATAATTTGATCGAAAAAAAGGTTAATGAAAATATTGTTAATAATCTTGAACAGAAAATCTGTTATTATAAAGACCCATATACTTATAAAATGGCAAATTTGAGTTATGCAAAATTTCTGGGAAAAGATCCTGGTGATGTAGAAAATATTTTTTGTCAGGCAAAAGATATTACAAATCACAATATTTTAGAGAATGAACTCAGGCGTAACCGAGATAGCCTGAAGCGAATAATAGTAAGTGTGAGAGATATTTCTGAGCGTAAAGAGAATAGTTTAAAATTAAAAAAATTATCCAGGGAATACGAAACTATTTTATCTAATGTTGAGAATGCAATTTTTCTAATTAATGTTGAGAGTGGTAAATTTAGATATCAGCGTTTAAACAGCTTTCATGAAAAAGCAACAGGGTTAAAAACTAAAGAAGTTGCTGGTAAAACACCGATCGAAATTTTTGGGGAAAAGGTAGGACCTGAATTAGAAAAAAAATATAGACGCTGTTTGGATAAAAAAAGCAGTATTAGTTATGAAGAAGAGCTTACTCTACCAGCGGGTAAAAGAGTATGGTTAACTAAACTAACGCCAGTAATTAATAAGGGAGAGGTAGAAAAAATTGTAGGTTCTTCACTAGATATTACAGAGAATAAAAAAAAGGAAAGAGAAATTAAATATCTTTCTTTACATGATGAAA
The DNA here is from genome assembly GCF_003337665.1 of Halanaerobium sp. ST460_2HS_T2. Classification (NCBI taxonomy): domain Bacteria; kingdom Bacillati; phylum Bacillota; class Clostridia; order Halanaerobiales; family Halanaerobiaceae; genus Halanaerobium; species Halanaerobium sp. ST460_2HS_T2. The sequence goes on along the minus strand of NZ_QPJF01000001.1, from coordinate 184,873 downwards.
TGACTGAACTTTATAATAGAAGGTATTTTGAAAATGAAATGGAGCGCCTGGATTCGAGCAGAAAGTTACCGGTAGCAATTTTAATAGCTGATCTTGACAATTTAAAATATGTTAATGATAATTTTGGCCATCAGCAGGGTGATAATTATATAATAACTGCAGCTCAGATGATTAAAGAATCAATTAGAGGGATTGATATCGCTGCAAGAATTGGAGGAGATGAGTTTGCTCTTATTTTACCGGAGACCGACTCCGATGAAGCTGAAAAAATATGTAATCGAATTAAAGAAAAAGAAAGCGATTATTTAAAGCAAAAAAATCTAATAGAAATTTTTTCTATTTCGATTGGATATGCAGTAAAGAAAAGTGAAGAGATATCTTTAGAAGAAGTTTTTAGAAAAGCAGATAAAAGAATGTATGCTAATAAAGCAAAAAACAAATCAAAAAAGAAATAAATTTAATTGAAATCATCCCCCACTTATATCGAAAGTTTTATATAATCCTGATATCAGTAAAGAAATTTTATGTAAAATGAAAAAACTCGCCTCGGGAAAAAGGCGAGTAAAACAAGGAGAAAAGTATCTATTACTTTTATCTATGCTTAAAGCTGTCCTCTGCAACAGCTTAAAAAGGGGATAAATAAAGTATTTATCTTTTCTATATTTATAGTAACAATTATTTATTAAAAAACCTTTAAAGTAAGATTAGAAATAGATTAAATTGGAGAAATTATTTAATCTATAACTATATAACAATAAGAATAGGAGTGATTAATTTGGCAAAGGTAATGGTGGTAGATGATACAGCATTTATGCGTTTAAAGCTCAAACAAATTCTAAAGGAATTTGGACATGAAATTGTTGGTGAAGCAGAAAATGGGAAAATAGCAGTTGATAAATATAAATCACTGGATCCCGATATAGTTTTTATGGACATCACGATGCCCGAAATGGATGGTATTGAAGCGGTCAAAACGCTAAAAAAAATTGATTCTGATGTTCAAGTTGTAATTTGCAGTGCAATGGGGCAAAAAAAGATTGTACTGGAAGCAATAAAATCTGGAGCTAAAGATTTTATAGTTAAACCATTTAAAAAAGGAAAAATCGAAGAAACAATTAATAAATTAAATATACAGTAAAATATTTAAATTAGTTCTCTATCTTTTATTTAATAAATATAAAGATAGAGAATTTTTTTTAAAATGAAAAAACCCACCTCGGGAAAAAGGTGGGTAAAACAAGGAGAAAAGTATCTATTACTTTTATCTATGCTTAAAGCTGTCCTCTGCAACAGCTTCAAAAAGGGGATAACAAAGTTTATTTCTTTGCTACAATTATATAATACCAGTGGATTATTAAAAAAACTTTAAATAAAGATTAGAAAAAGATTAAAAACATATTTTAAAACTTTTTTGCGCTTCAGCATCAAATTGTAACAGGAGATTTAAAACATTTGCAGCTATCAGTAATAATTACTGATAGCTGCAATAACAGGCCTGATAGATATTTTTTTATAATATATTCTTGACAAAAGTAATTTGTTTATATATAATTTTACTTGAAGTTGAGAATCGTTTTCATTTAAAAATAATAAAGTATATCCAGTTTCATAATTTTTTTAGTATATTTTTAGGTTAACCTAAAAACGGGGGAGAAAAAATTGGAAGTAAAGTTGAATCTATCAGAATCACTGGAAGATTATTTAGAAGCTATTTTCGATTTAATTAAAGAAAATGGCTCAGCTAGAGTGACAGATATTGCAAACAGACTGCACATAGCAGCATCTTCTGTTAATCAGGGTTTAAAAAAGCTGAATCAGGAAGGTTTAGTAAGTCAGGAAAAGTATGGCCCTATAGAATTAACTAATGCTGGTTATCGTGCTGCAGAAAAAATTCGTTGTAAACATCAAATAATTTACTTATTTTTAAACCGAACACTCGGAGTAAGTGAAAAAAAAGCTGACAATGATGCCTGTGGTATAGAGCATGCTTTAAGTGAAGAAAGTTTTGAAAAAATGGTTGATTATTTAATCAAAAATAATTATTTAGCGGAACAAAATTGTGCTTTTAAACTGAAGGAGAATAAGGAGGAGAAAAAAATGACAGCAGAACAGATTATGTTAGATAAGATAAGTGTCGGTTCTAAAGCAAAGATCTTAAAGGTTCAGTCTAAAGGTCGTTTAAAAAGAAAATTAATGGATATGGGTTTAAATAGAGGAGCTCTGGTTGAAGTGAAGGGTAAAGCACCAATGGGTGATCCAATTGAAATCAGGGTCAGAGGTTACAGTTTAAGTTTACGCCAGAATGAAGCGGCAGAGATTCTGGTTAAGGAGGTTTAAGGTTGATGCCTTTAGCAATGTTAAGAGTGGGTGAGACAGCCTGTATTAAAGAAATAGTTGGCGGTAGAACTGTAAAGGGTAAATTAACGGATTTAGGATTTGTAAGTGGTAAAAAAATTAAGATTCATAGGAGTTCAGGTGGACCACTGATTGTTGCTATTGGTGATAATCGTGTTGCACTGGGACGGGGAATGGCTCATAAAGTAATAGTAGATAAAGAAGGGTGTGAAAATTAATGGCTTTAAATAAAAGTAAGAGAAAAAATAATGAAGTTAAAATTGCTCTGGCTGGCAACCCCAATTCTGGAAAGACCACTATGTTTAACGAATTGACAGGGTCCAGACAGCATGTTGGTAACTGGCCAGGGGTAACAGTTGAAAAGAAAATGGGTAGAGCTTCCTATCAGAATTACTCACTGGAGGTTATTGATCTACCGGGTACATATTCTCTGGGAGCATATTCGGATGATGAGGTAGTGGCAAGAGATTTTTTGACTACAGGAGATTATGATGTCGTTTTGAATATTATTAACTCCTCTAATCTGGATCGAAATTTATATTTTACGGTTCAGCTTTTAGAAATGGGAGTAGATTTAATTGCCGTTTTAAATATGGCTGACGAAGCTGAGAAGAAGGGAATTAAAATCAACAAAAATAAACTTGCTAAGATGCTTGGCACACCGGTTGTAGAAACAGTTGCCAGTAGAGGTAGAGGGATTGATAAGCTTCTAAAAGAAACTGTTCAAAATCGAGATTTATCTGAGGCAGCTTTAAAAATTGATTACGGCAGTGAGATAGAGGATTTAATTGCTGAGGTTCTTTCAATGCTTAGAGAATTTAATTTTACCGATCAGATTAATCAGCGCTGGGCGGCAGTTAAATTAATTGAACATGATCCAGAAGCTGTAAAACTATTGGAGAGAGAAGTAGGAGCTTCTAAAGCCAAAAAGATTAAGAGCTTAATTGCAGGGAGAGAACTTAAAGCTGAAGATGATTTTGATAATATTATAATTGATAAAAAATATGAATTCATAAATCAAGTAATTGCTGAGAGTGTTAGCAGACCTGCATTTGATCAGGAACCAGAGAATATTTCTGATAAAATTGATAAAGTTATAACAAATAAATATCTTGGTATACCAATTTTCATGGTAGTGATGTGGAGCATTTTCAAATTCACTTTTACTCTGGGTGATCCACTTATTGGTTATATTGAAACTTTTTTTGAAGCTGCAGGTGGCTGGATTGGTAGTCTGCTGGCAGGTGCAGGAGTTTCTCCACTAATTTCTTCTTTTATTACTGATGGAATTATCGGTGGTGTAGGTTCTGTACTGGTTTTTATACCAAATATTTTTCTTTTATTCCTGGCAATAGGTATTTTAGAGGACAGCGGTTATATGTCAAGAGCTGCTTATGTTATGGATAAGGTAATGAGCAAACTAGGTCTGCATGGAAAGTCATTTATCCCGATGATTGTTGGTTTCGGCTGTAATGTACCCGGGGTAATGGCAACCAGAACCTTAGACAGCAAGCGAGATCGGATTATTTCTATTTTGATTAATCCTCTGATGTCCTGTTCAGCCAGATTACCTGTTTATGTAGTCTTTGCCGGCGCTTTGTTCCCCAATCATGCAGGCACAGTTGTTTTTTCCCTTTATGCACTGGGGATTGTAATGGCTGTAATAATGGCGGGAGTATTTAATAAAATATTATTTAAAGGTGAGAGATCACATTTTGTTATGGAATTACCGCCTTATAGAATTCCGACTTTAAAAGGTGTATTTATTCATATGTGGGAAAAAGTAGGTGCTTTTATCAAAAAAGCAGGAACAATTATTTTCTCAGTTGTAGTTTTAATCTGGGTCCTTGCTAATTTACCACTTGGAGTAGAATATGCTTCTGCAGAAAGTCTAATTGGTCAGTTTGGTCAGCTGATAGCTCCACTTTTCAAACCATTAGGATTTGGCAGCTGGCAGGCGGCATCTTCACTGGTTTTTGGTATCTTAGCTAAGGAGGTAGTTGTTGGTACACTTGGTGTAGTTTACGCAGCCGGAGAAGGGGGTTTGAGAGCAGCTTTAACAACTAATTTCAGCCCGCTGGCAGCATATTCATTCTTAACCATGGTACTTTTATATACTCCCTGTATAGCAACCCTGGGAGCAATTAAATCAGAAACTCAGAGCTGGAAATGGACACTGGTTACAGCTTCTTATCTTTTTGTTTTAGCCTGGATAGTAGCCTTTGTAGTTTATCAGGGTGGAATGCTAATTGGTTTAGGAGCTTAAATAAATTAAACTGAATTTAAGCAATTTAGCTTAAGGAGGTCATTATGGAGTATTTATTTTTAGGAGTTTTAGGTGTTGGTAGTCTTTATTATATAGGAAAGAAAATTTATGGTGGAATTAAAGGAACAGATAGCCCCTGTGCTGGCTGTAGTGATCAGAGCTGTCCGGTAGCAGGTGGTAAAGAATATAACTTCGATGATATTGTGATTGATGATTAATTTTTTTAGCTTTAAATCTGAGTACTTTAATCAAGAAACGCAGACCCGAACTTTAGCTTCAGGGTCTGCGTTTATAGTATTCTCAGTAATTTCTAAGCAGCAGTTATTGTTATACCGCCTGTTTTTGAACCATTATTTCTTCTTCAAATTGAGTGCTGTTAATCTTTTTGATATAAATACCCATAGTTACAACTGCAATTATAATTCCGGCTGTAACTGAGAAACTGTAAGGCAGCTGGAATCCCTCTGGTGCATAGAGAATATAGGTTGAAGAAACACCGGTCATAAAGAAAGCTGGAATAGAAGCAATCCAGTGGTTTTTACCATGTTTGGCAAGCCACATTGCTCCGGCCCATAATACAACCATAGCTACTGTCTGATTTGACCAGGCAAAATAGCGCCATAAAGCATCAAAGTTGATCTGAGATAAGGCTCCCCCGACAATAAAAATTGGGATAGCAAGAATCAATCTATTTTTAACAGATTTCTGTTCCAGTCCAAAAATATCAGATAGTGTTAATCGCACACTTCTAAAAGCAGTATCTCCAGAAGTAATTGGAGCTGCAATTACCCCAAGCATTGCCAATACTCCACCGACAACTCCCATCATTGTACCTGTAATTTCGTGAACAACTCCAGCCGGGCCACCAAGAGAAGCCAGAGCTTCATTTAAGCCGCCAGTTCCCTGGAAGAAAGTCATAGCTGCAGCTGCCCAGATTAAAGCAACAATACCCTCAGCAACCATAGCACCATAGAAAATTTTACGACCTTCTTTTTCATTTGTAGTACAGCGAGCCATAATTGGTGACTGGGTTGAATGGAAGCCACTGATTGCACCACAGGCAATGGTTACAAATAATAAGGGCCACATAGGTAATTCACCCGGATGCAGATTATTTAAAGCAATATTTGGAATGTTGTAATCTCCAAAGATCAAACCTCCCCCGACTCCCAGAGCCATAATTAAAAGTGCCAGTCCAAAGATAGGATATAATTTACCAATAATCTTGTCTACCGGTAGGAAAGTTGCAATAAAGTAGTAGCCAAGAATGATTATCAACCAGACATTAACTCCCATAAAACCCGGTGTTAGATTTGATAAAAGTAAAGCTGGTCCGGTCATGAAAACTGTTCCAACTAAAACCAGAAGTACAATACTAAAGACTCTCATGATCTGTCTGATTGTGCCCCCAAGATTTTCCCCGATAATCTCAGAAATTGAAGCTCCTCCCGAGCGAATAGAAAGCATTCCAGAAAGATAATCGTGGACACCACCAGCAAAAATCGTACCAAATACTATCCAGAGAAAAGCAGTTGGTCCCCATAAGGCACCGGCAATTGCTCCAAAAATTGGTCCCAGGCCGGCTATGTTTAAAAACTGAATTAAAAATGCCTTTTTCCAGTCCATTGCCATGTAGTCCACACCATCTTCCATTGTCACAGCAGGTGTCTCCCGTTTTTCTTCGGAACCAAAAATTCTGTCAACAATTTTCCCGTATGTAAAATACCCAATAATTAAAACAGCTAAAGAAATAAGAAAAGATGCCATAAAAATATAACCCCCTATAAGTTTTTTTAATACATTCTAATTATATCTGGATCCGGGGATTATAAAAGCTTTTTTAACTGAATTGCAAAAATATTATACTCAATTACATTATTTAAGATTTAAGAGTTTATTAATTTGATCAACTTTGGAGCGGCTAACCGGTATTTTGTGTTCTGAGTAATCTTCCATTAAGACCTGATATTTACCTTTAAACCAGGGAATAACAGCCTTAATGTGTTTTAAATTAACAATATAGCTTTTGTGAATTCGAAAAAATTGCTCAGGCAGCATCCGCTCTAACTCCTTTAGTTGAAAGCCAGTCATATAAGAATTTTTGTGGCAGTGAGCCCAAACTTTTTTCTCTCTGGTAGAAAAATAATAGATATCTTTAAAATCAAGCATTAAATAATAATCTTTTTCCATAACAGCAATTTTGTTTAAAGATTTGTCTCTTTTGTCGGGTCTTATGCTGGCAAATAAGTTTTCCAGCTGTTGATTTATGTTATTATTTTGTTTAATTTCTTTTTTTATTTTTATCAGGCTTTCTTTAAAACGCTGATCACTGATTGGTTTTAAAAGATAATCGACTGCTGCCAGCTGAAAGGCTTCTACGGCATATTCATCATAAGCGGTGGTAAAAACAATATAAGGAGAATTCTTTTTCTCTTTTAGTATTCTGGCTATTTCCATACCACTGATACCCGGAATTTTGATATCTAAAAAAAGCAGATCTACCTGATTTTTATTTAAAATTTCTAGAGCCTTTTTACCATCCCCTGCTTCAAATAGGACCTTAAAATCTTTTTCTTGATTTATTAAGTATTTTATTTCTTCTCTAGCTGGTTTTTCATCTTCTACAATCATTGTTTTGATCATCAATTGGCTTTTCTCCTCTCAAAAAGAAATTCTTTTGGGATTTTAATTATATTTTTTGTACCTGATTTGGAGTCTGATTCGATTTTAAAATTAGCTCTGCTGCCGTAAATGGAGTTCAGTCTTTCTATGACATTGTTCAGGCCAATTCGGTCATTCTGGCCTGCAAAAATAGCTTTTATCTTTTCTTTTTCGATTCCACTTCCACTGTCAGATACTGTGATAATTAAATTTTGATCATTTTCCACAGCCGAAATAATTATTTTCCCACCTTTTTCTTGGGGATGGATTCCGTGTTTAATAGAGTTTTCAATTAGAGGCTGAATGATAAAAGGAGGAATTACAGTGTCCATTAATTCAGCACTGATTTTCCATTCAACTGCAAGTCTTTTATCAAGTCTGGCTTTTTCGATACTCAAATAGTCACGGCAGAATTCAATTTCTTCTGCCAGAGTTATCTGGTGAACATCTCTTTTTAAAGTTCTTCTAAAAATACCGGCCAGTTTGATTAAAAGTTCTCGGGCCTGGTCAGGTTTTGTTCTACAGGAAGCAGCAATTGCATTTAGAGAATTAAAAAGAAAATGCGGGTTGATCTGAGCCTGCAGGGCTTTTAATTCTGCTTCACTTTTTAATTCTGCCTGTTTGGAAAGTTTGGCCAGTTTAATCTGTGTTGCCAGCAGATCGGCGATTCCTTCAGCCAGTTTAATATCTAAAACAGTAATTTTTTCTTTGCTGCGGTACAGTTTAAGCAGACCGTAAACACTATCCTTTATTTTGAGAGGGGTTATAACAGCATCTGTTAGCTGACAGTTATTATGATTACAATTAATATCTTTTTTATGATCGACAAGAATTGTCTTTTTTTCCTGCATTGCTCTGTGGCTGGCTTCAGTTTTTATTTTTTCTCCCCTACGGTGATGGTCTGCACCGAGGCCGGAGAAAGCCAGAATTTTTTCGGTGTCTGTAATTGCAACTGCATCTACCTGACTTTCCTTTTTAATCATAGAAATTATCTTGGCTGCAGAGTCTGAGTCAAGACCATTCTGCAGTAAAGGCAGTGAACGGTCAGCAATAGAGAGAACTTTTTCTGCCTGTAAAGCTCTTATTTTTTGGTTATCTTCTTTAACTTTGTTTAAAATACTAATAAAAATTGAGATTCCCAGACTGTTGCTTAAAATCATGGGAATAGCAATAATACCTACCAGTTCCAGAGCCAGATTTAAGGGGCGGCTGAAAATTATAACAATTATCATCTCAATAGTTAGAGCAGCAGCACCAATTAAAAAACCATTTTTAAAATTTATTTCATTTTTTTTATATTTTTTGTGAAATAGCCCTCCAATTAAGCCAGTAGTGGTAGTACCAATTGCACAGGCGAGAGCAGTAAACCCTCCCAGAGAAAATCGGTGCAGTCCTGCTATTAAACCGGCGCTCATTCCTACTAATGGTCCACCTAGAAGACCGGCCATTAAAGCACCGATGGCTCTAATATTTGCATAAGCATCCATAATAATAATACCAAGAAAGGTACCCAAAATGGAAAGCACGGCAAAAAAGATAGTTAAAAATATTTTTTCATAACGATTAAAATTCTCTGAAAAAACGTGTTTAACACTGCTGAGACGGCTTAAAATATAGGCAAAAGTTACTATTACACTCATACTTTTAAATAAAGTAAATAATAATTCCAGGATTCTGTTGTTATACATACTGCACTCCTTTAAAAAGACTGATATTTTTATAAATAAATTAATAATTATCTAAGTAAATAATACTACAATAAATTTACTTATTCAAATAGTGGAAAAAATTGCTGGTTTTTGATAAAGGTTTGTAACTAAATTTGACTATAAGCAGCTTTTAAATGCCTGAAATTATAAGCGATTGCTATTAAGCAACTGACTTGATATAATTAAATTTAAAGTAAATAATTGATAAAATTTAGTTTTATATATTCTGGAGGGATAAGAATGAGTGAAGAAAAGACTCGTTATGAGTCAGGTAGAAGGATTTCTATAATAAGTCTAATCAGTAATAGTTTACTTGCTTTGTTAAAGATATTGATTGGTTTTTTTGCCAGCAGTACAGCTTTGATTGCAGATGGTTTTCATTCTGTTTCGGATATGGCTTCTACAATTATTGTAATGATCAGTATAAAATTTTCGGAGACTCCGGCTGATAAAAATCATCCCTATGGACACGAAAAGGCTGAAGCTCTTGGGACAAATATTCTGGCTGTTATTTTAATCTTAACGGCTGTTTTCCTTGGCCGGGATGCATTTTTGACAATATTAAGTGGAAACATAGCTGAACCGGGAAGTTGGGCACTGGTTGCAGCATTTATTTCTATAGTTGTGAAAGAAGTTCTTTACCGTTATACAATTAAAATAGGTAGGGAAATAAAAAGTAAAGGTCTGATTGCAGATGCTCATCATCACCGTTCTGATGCTTTTTCATCTATTGCAGCTCTGATCGGTATTGGTGGCGCCAAACTGGGTTTTAGATTTCTTGATCCTCTTGCTGGTCTGGTAGTGGCATTTTTAATTTTAAAAGTTGGTTATGAGATAATGCGGGACACATCCTATGAATTAATGGATGGCAGGCCTGCTAAAGATAAAATTGAGGAAATTAGAGAACTGGCAGACTCGATTGAAGGGGTAATGGGAATTTATGATATTAAATTGCGCAGTTATGGCCCCAGTTATATTGTAGATTTAAAGATTGTTGTCAAGGATCAGCTCTCTGTAGTTGAGGGACACAATATAGCCTGTCAGGTGGAGAATGAAATTATCGATAATAGTGATAATATTAAAGATGTAATGGTTCATGTCGATCCAGCTTCTATCCATTAAAATTGAGCAACAGATTTGAATTAATACAGGGGAGAATAAAATTTTGTTAAAAATAGTTATAGTTATAAATGATGTAATAGAAAAAAATAAAGTCAAATCACATCTTAATCGTGCTAAAAGAAAGTTCACCGGGATAGAATTTGAACTGGTAAAGGAGTTTGATGATAACCGTCAGGCTGTAAATTTTCTTTATCAGAATCCTGATATTGATATTTTGATTATTGAAAATGCAATAGGAGAAATTTTTTCTGGAATTGATTTAATCACTCTTGCAGAGAGTGAATTTCCAAATACTGGCGTAATTCTTTTAACTGGACCCGGTGAAGAACTAAATTTAGAGCAGTGTAGTGTTAATAATTTGCATTCCATAATCAAAAAAAGAGAAGATTACAGGATTTTTAAAGAAAATCTACTGCTGGCTCTTTTAAAACAGCGTCTAAAAAATAAAGAGCAGAGGAAAGCAAAAGAAAGATTAAATGATTACCGAACAATTATTGATCATACACATGATGCTATTTTTTTACTTGAAGTTGACTGTGATGAAAATATCTATTATAAAAGAATTAATGGTACTCATCAGCGCTTAACCGCTATGAGTAATGAAGAAATTAAAGGGAAAAAAGCGGAAGAAATTTTTAAGGAAGAGGTAGCTCAGAAACTGGAAGCAAATTACCGGCGATGTTTGCGCAAAAAAAGCCGGATAAATTATACAGAGAAAATCAAGTTTCCGGCCGGCAAAAAATTCTGGCAAACCACTTTATATCCAGTTGTAAGAAACGGAAGAGTAGAAGAAATAGTGGGTGCTTCTTATGATATTACTGATATGGAAGCCAAACAGCAGAGATTGGATTATATGAAAAGACATGACAGGCTGACCGGTCTTTATAACAAAGAATATTTTAATCAGTTATTTGAAGAATTAAATAAAAATGAAAAAGATGATTTAGCCTTAATCATGCTCAATGTTGAGAACTTTCATTTAATAAATAAGATTTTTAGCTGTCAAAAGGGAGATCAGATTCTAAAAGAAATTGCTTCCATCCTGGCTCAAATCTCGGATAATAATAAAATAGCAGCTCATCTATGTGCAGATCATTTTGCAGTCATTTTGAAAAATCAGAGTTTGCTTGAAATAGAAGAAACTCTTAATTTTATCAAAAAAGAAGTGGCAAAACTTAATATTAAAGGGATTTATATTGATGTTGATGCAGTATTTCTTGAAAAAACAAATGATAAAATTAGTGCCCGAGATTTTTTTAATGATGGAGTTGCAAAAATTAATTTAAAGAGATATAAAACAAGTAAGGAAAGTAATTTTTACTGTTCTTTAGTAAATTATATAAAGAAGGATAATTATAAAAAACTGAGACAGAATAATCAACTCATAGAATTAACTCGAGAAACTGCAGATTTTTTTGAATTAAGTAAACAGGAAAAGAAAAAAATGATGCTTTTAGCCGGCCATCATGATCTTGGCAAACTGGCTCTGGACAAGAATATTCTTAAAAAAGGTGAAAAATTTACGGCTAAAGAATGGCATGAGTATCAAAAGCACGTTCTGATTTCTGCAAATTTTGTTAGTTACTATCATGATCTGGCTGAAATAACAAATTTAGTATTAGCCCATCATGAACATTTTGATGGTACAGGCTGGCCTAAAGGTTTAAAAGGGGAAGAAATACCTTATTTAAGCAGGCTGTTTGCAGTAATTAATTTTTATAGCAATTTAAATTCAAATCTATATTTCCCTTTACTTCAAAATAAGTATTATTTTGGAGCTTTAGAAGACAGAGAAATTATAAAAGAGTTAAAATATTACCAGGGAAAACTTTTTGATCCCCAAATTGTGGATAAATTTATTTTATTCCTTAAAGACCTGGATTGAGTGGATAATTACAGCTCAGACGACAGTTATCCACAAACTACCCACAAAACAGGTGTTTTATCCACAGTTGTTAACAATTAATCAACAAAAATTGTGGATTAAATACCGCAGTTACCAACAACTTATCCACAAATTGTGGATATTAAAAATGATTATTATTTATAATAAGCTTAAATAAATTTTATTCAGAAGCAAATCAGATTTAAAATATAAAATTTATAAGGAGGTTAAAATGAGAAAATTTTCGCGAATTAAATCGAGTGAGATTGGTCATACTCCTGGAACTTTGCATGGAATTGAAGAAGAAATCAATGCCGAAATAGAAATAATTCAGTTTAATGAAGAAACAGTAAAAAGAAAAGCTACTGAAAAATTTACACTTTCTTTAATTGAGTCAGGTTTTATAAACTGGATCAATATTACTGGAATTCATGATGTTGAACTTGTTAAAGAAGTAGGAGAAGCGATTGATCTGCATCCACTAACATTAGAGGATATTACAAACACCAGACAGCGTCCAAAAAAGGAAGAATTTGATAATTATATTATTACAATTCTCGATATGTTAAGCTATCAGGGAGAATATATCCAGTCAGAACAGGTAAGTTTAATTTTGCTGGAAAATACAATTATCACTTTTCAGGAAGCTCATGGTGATGATTTTAATCCTGTGCGAGTTAGAATAGAAGAAAATAAAGGCCAGATTAGAAAAAAAGGTGCAGACTATTTATATTATGCTTTACTTGATGCAATAGTAGATAATTATTTTAATATTTTAGAAAGAAATGAAGAGGTATTGGAAGATTTAGATGACCTGGTAGTTGCAGCTAAAACTGGCCCTGATACTTTAGAGATAATTCAGAACTTAAAACAGGAAATTGTTTTTCTCCGTAAAACTATCTGGCCTTTAAACACGATTTTTGGTAATCTTTACCGGGTTGAATCACCTTTATTGTCTAAAGAAACCGACTATTATTTGCGTGATGTGTATGATCATATTGGTCAGTTGATGGATGAAATTGATGTGGCGCGTGATATGCTTTCCAGTATGCTGGATATTTATCTTTCTAATAAAAGTAACAAAATGAATGAGGTCATGCAGTTTTTAACCGTAATTTCAACAATTTTTATTCCCCTAACGTTTATTGCCGGAGTTTATGGAATGAATTTTAAATTTATGCCGGAGCTTGATTACAAAATTGCCTATCCTGCGGTAATGTTCTTAATGTTAATTATTGCAGTGGTGCAGTTAATTTATTTTAAGAGGAAAAAATGGCTTTAGATCTACTAGCAATTATTTCCGCGGCAGGAACAGGGGCAGTAACCGGCTATTTAACAAACAATCTGGCTTTAAAAATGATTTTCAAAGAGTATGGCCCACTTGGGGGAGTGGTAATTAAGACTAAGGATGAGTTTATTGACAGTATCTCCGAGCTTGTAGAGAGAGATCTGATTAATCATCATACTCTTGAGGAAGAATTTTCGCGTCCGGAATTTAAAGAAAATTTTGCTCGAAGTTTAAGTGATTTTCTAAATATCTATCTAGATCAGAGAACTGAATCCAGTCTGTTAAGTGATATTCCAGCCTGGAAAGAAAACTACGAACTTTTTGCTTCACTGCTTGGCAGTAGTTCAGTTGAGATTATGCAGAAGAGTACTGAGAAATTAACTGAGGAGAAACTGGAAAAAATAATTGCTCAACCTGAGCTGCAGGCTTTACTGAAGCAAATATATCTTAAGATTATAAATGAGGCAGAGAATAAAAACAGTCTAAAAAATATTAGTTCCGGGCTCTATCAGGAACTTAAAAATAAAAGAATAGATCAGCTTTTAAGTAAAGAAATTCAGCTTAAGTTAAAAGATTTTATCAAAGAAATAATTAGTTATTTTGCTGAAAATTATCAGAGTCTGGATCAGGAAAATAAAGCTGAATTTAAAGAAAAAATATTTGACCTTTTTAATCTGGAGTCTCTGGTCAGGGACTTAATGACAGAATTAAAAGAAATTAAAGTTGGTGATATATTTAAGAAAAAAGAAGAACTGGAGAAGTTGAGGCAGAACAAACTTCTGCAGCAGACTCTGAATGAGATCCTCTTGAATTTTAAAATTGAAATTGATAATTCTGATTTAAAGATTGCAGATTTATTAACTGAAGAACTGGAAGACTCTCTGCTCACAGACCTGGCTGCGGTTATTAGTAAATCAGAAGATGAGATTTTAGCACTGCTGACTGCTGAGGAAGAAGAGCTAAATAGTCTCATTTTAGAGGCTGTAGAAGCAGAAATTGAGGCAAGCAGCGGGTTTAAAGCTATGAGTCGCCAGGGTATTTACAGTAAGTATCAGGAGAACATAGAAGATTATGGTTTTCCTATTGCACATTTAAAGAGTTATATTTCAGAAAAGATTAATTCTGATAACCGACAGCTGGCAGAAACAGCTCTCGCGAAAATTAAAGACTATAAATTAAAGCAGCTGCTTAGAGGAATTGAATTTAAGGATATTTCGCTAAAATTAGAAAATATTATCTGGGATTTTTATCAGGTGAATCAGGATAAAAAAGTTATTGATCTTTTTTCAGAAGAACTTTTTCAGCAGCAGGTGATTGAAGACAAATTAACTGATCTTATTTTTTCTTTAATCAAAAAACTGGGAAGTTCTCCGGATTCAGTTGATATGCTGCTTGACTATTTGGCTGGATTTGAAATGCAGGATTTGATTAGCGAAGAGAATTTAATTAAAAAAGTGGAAGCTAACTCGGGACTAATTTATCAGCAGTTACGGCAGAATGATTTTGTAACTAAGGAGTTAAGTAAGTATCTAAATGATGAATTTTTTGCTCTGCTTAATTCGGAATTAAATCTTGGCCAGGATGGGTTTAAACAGGAAGCGGCAAATTACTTTAAAGAGGTGGAGAAAAATTTTGCCGACAGAGAATTAAAAGATCTTTATCAATTATTTAAGGGAGAGGATACTGTTGTTAAGTTAACTGATTCAATTACAACTTTCTTTTATAATAATTTACCTGAGCTGATAGAAGGTCGAGTAGCTCAGGCAGCAGCAGCGAATCTACATCAGCTATCTGATCAGGAAGTTCAGCAGGCGATTGAAGATTTTATGGGGAAAGAACTAAAGCCAATTACTTATTTAGGTGCACTTTTAGGTGCTGGAGCCGGCTTGCTATTTTCTTTTAGTGGGGCGGAGGCGGCGATTTTTAATTCTGCTCCCATCTGGCTTAATTACTTGACTGCTGCAGTTTTGTATGGTGGTGTGGGCTGGTTGACAAATGTACTTGCTATCTGGATGATTTTTCATCCTTATGAGGAAAAGCGAATTGGCACTATTCAGCTTCCATTTACCCCTGGAGTTGTGGCTAAAAACCGGAGTCGCTTTGCTGATTCTATGGGAAAATTTGTGGAAAAAGAACTGCTTAAAGCCGATTCGGCAGCAGAGATAATTGAAAATAATCGCAGTCAGATTAAAGAAACTATACTTGGATATTTTGAGCAGAATGATTATCAGCATTTTTTCGATTTAATTAAAGATAATAATGAGTTTCTGGCAGCTGAAGTATTTGCCAAAATTGATGAGATAATTTTAAATCTTGATTCAGATGATTTAACAAGACTTAAGGGTCCTTTTAATCAAAAACTAAACCAATTTTTGGATAAAAAGCTCTCTCAAATTAATTTTGTAGAAATGAGTAAAGATTATTTTGCAGATAACGAATTAGATTTTAGCGGGCTGCAGGACAGGCTTATTTCAAAGCTTGATTTAAGTAAGATAATTAAAGCTGCAGGCGGCAAATTTGACTTTGAGCTTAATTCTGCTCAATTAAAAAATCTGCTGCAGAATAAGGAATTGTATCCTTTTATGAAATTTATTATTCCCGAACTTCTAAATACAGATCTCAATTATGATTTTCAGGCCAGATTGCGACAGATTTTGGAAACTAATTCTGAATATTTTCTGGACCAGGGGATTGATTTAATCGACAGCCAGCAGCAAAAAATAGCTCAGCTGATTAATTTCAAAAAAGATGAGATTATTGAGGCAGAAAAAGAGAAAAAAGGTGGACTTTTAAAAAACACTCTGATTTCGGGAGCTATTTATATGGCGGATCTGGATGAATTTGTCGATTCTGTAACAGCAAGGGTTTTTAAGCGATTAAGAGAGGAATATTTTGTAGAAAAAAGATCCAGGTTAAAAGAACTTTATTTCAAATTACTGCAAATAATAGATGAGAGTGAGCTTTTAAGTAATGAAAAAATAGCATTAAGTCAGCTCTTAACCAATTTATCTGCCTCCCCTCGGGGATCCCAGCTAATAACAGAGGTTCTTTATCTGAGTGAAGCCGAAATTAATGAGCTGCTCGAAAAATGTTTGAAGGCTGAACAAGAGGGGTTAATGAACTTTAAGCTGGAAATAAAGGCAGCTAATCTTGAATATTTAGTTAATCAGAACTTAAAGCTGGAGCAAAAATTACAGCTGCTGTTGAATTTAAAAAGTCTGCTTACAGCAGAAGTAATTGAAGACGAGATAGCTCAGCTTTTAGCTGAGACTGATCTTCAGGAAGTTAATAAAGAACTCAGAGAACTAATTAATAGCTTAGATTTGATTTCTTTAGACTTAGAAAATGATCAGCAGTTAAAAGAAATATTAAATAAGCTTTCAGAATTAATTAATAATCCGGAGTTAAAGCAGGTGATTTTAACTCAGACAGCGTCAGATATTAGTGAGGGAGCAGTTATTCTGGAAGAAAAGCTGGACAGAGAAAGCTTGAAATACCTACTGGAATTATTTATAGAAAGTGGTGTTGATAGCTTTAAGGCTAATTCCGAATCTTTGCTCAGAAGTTTGGAGCTGAAGAAACTAACAGCCGAAGAAGTAAGAAAAATGAATCCGGCAGAGATTGAGGAAGTTTTTGATAGTTTTGCCGGCAGATATTTTACTCATCTTAAACAGTATGGCTGGTTTGGTGGTATTTTTGGTCTGCTGCAGCTTTTAATTAGAAGTATAGTTTAAAAAAGCAAAAAGAGGTGATAAATTTGAAACAGCAAATAAGATTAGTTTCGCTTTCTCTATTTTTGCTCATATTACTTTTAGTACCTTTTACTGCAGCAGCAGCTGAGGCGACTGTGGCAGTTACAATTGTACCTCAAATAGAGATGGTTGAGGCGATTGTTGGAGATAAAGTGGAAGTAGTAGAAATGATTCCAAAAGGGTTTAGCCCTTCTAATTATGCACCCTCTCCTGCGGAGATGAGGGCTTTTAATAAAGCAGGTATTTACTTTTCAATGGGAGTACCAGCGGATATACAGAACATTTTACCTCGGGCGGAAGCAGTGTCAGGACTCAAAGTTATAAAGTTATTTGAAGAAATTGAAGCTGAGTATCCTAACCGCTATTTTGGAGAGAGAAAGGAGCAGCCTGAGGATGAGGCTGCTAATGAACACAGTCACCAGGGAGGTCGTGACCCTCATATCTGGTTATCTCCGGACCGGGTAAAATATATGGTGCAGATTATGCGTGATGAATTAATTAAAATTTTACCTCAGTATGAAAATGAATTTAAAGAAAATGCAGCTCAGTATCTGAGCGAACTGGCTGCCGCTGACCAGGAAAACAGCAAATTGCTCGCCCCCTATCAGGGAGAGTCAATTTTGGTTTATCATCCTTCATTTGGCTATTTTACTGAACATTATGGCTTGGAAATGATGGCTATTGAAGAGGAAGGCAAAGATCCTGGTCCCCGTCATTTACAGGATATTATAAAAATGGCAGCTGAAAAGGGAATTAAAAATGTTTTTTATCAAGCGGAAATTGACAGTAGAAAAACAAGAGCCGTTGCTGAAGAGTTAAGTGGGGATATTGTAGAGCTAAACCCTTTAGCTGAGAACTATATTCAAAACTTAAAAGTTATGGCTCAAAAAATGGCAGCAGAGCTTGCAGAAAGAGATGATAAGTAGTGACTTATGCAGTAGAATTAGAAGATATTTCTGTAAATTATGGAGAACTGGAAGCACTAAAAAATATTAATCTCAAAGTTGAGGAAGGAGCCTTTTTGGGGATTATTGGCCCTAATGGAGGTGGTAAGACTACACTGCTTAAAGTTATTTTGGGACTTATTGAGCCGCAAAAGGGAACTGTAAAAGTGCTCGGCTATCCTTTAAATGAAACAATTGATCAGATCGGCTATGTTCCTCAGATCTCTAATTTTGATCGTAACTTTCCAATTAGTGTTTTGGATGTTGTTTTAATGGCAAGGTTGGGTGGTCGAGTTAGATTTTTTCATCAATATCATAAAGAAGATGTTAAGAAAGCAGAGGCTGTTCTGGATCAGCTTAATCTACTGCACCTAAAAAAAAGGCAGATCGGAAAGCTTTCAGGTGGCCAGCTGCAGCGGGTATTAATAGCCAGAGGACTGGCAGTGGAGCCTAAAATATTGCTTTTAGATGAGCCTACAGCCAGTGTGGATGCAAGCTCTACCTCTCAGATTTATGAATTATTAAAGGAATTAAATAAAGAAAAGACTATTATAGTAGTTACTCATGATATGGCAGCAGTTTCCTCTTATTTTGACAGTCTTGCCTGTTTAAATGAAAAATTATATCACCATGGAGATAAACATCTGGACCCGGAAACTACAGAACAGGTTTTCGGCTGCCCGGTTGATCTAATTGCTCATGGTCATCCTCATCATGTATTTGCACCACACGGAGAGGAGGCCAAAAATGATTGAAGCAATTTTTGATTTTAATTTTATGCAAAATGCCTTTGCTGCAGCTGTACTTGCAAGTATTGCCTGTGGTCTGATTGGAACAATCATTGTCGAAAAGAAGCTCGTAATGTTGAGTGGAGGCATTGCGCATACGTCATTTGGTGGGATTGGTCTTGGTTATCTTTTAAATATAGAGCCTATTTATGGAGCTTTTGCTTTTGCGGTAGGAGCTTCTCTGGCCATTGCTTCTATTCGCCGTAAAATAGGAACCGGATCTGATACTTTGATTGGAATGTTCTGGTCACTGGGGATGGCGCTGGGGGTTTTATTTATTGGCTTTACTCCTGGATATCCACCGGATATTTCTTCTTATTTATTTGGAGATATACTTACAGTTAGAAGAGTAGATGTCTGGATGATGGGAGCGCTGACAGTCTTTATGCTGCTGGCAATTATTAGTTTATTCAATTATTGGAAAGCTTATTTATTTGATGAAGAGTTCTTGCGAGTATTGGGAGTTAAATCAACTCTGCTCGAAAATTTTCTCTTTATTATGATTGCGCTCGCAATAGTAATTTTAATTAGAGTTGTGGGGATAGTACTGGTCATTGCTCTTTTAACAGCTCCTCCGGCAGCAGCCAGATTATATACAGAGGATTTAAAAAAGATAATGGGGCTTGCAGTTGTTTTTGGACTTATTTTTTCTTTCAGCGGTCTAACTTTCTCCTATTATTATGATCTGCCTTCAGGGGCAGTTATTATTATTACAGCTGCCTTATTTTATTTTGGTTCTGTAGTAGTAAGAGGAAGTAATGAATAAAATATTTCTCAAAAACAAAAAGTTAGTATTTTAAAGAAATTGCATCTTTAATTGGGGCTTAGCTTTAAATTTGTCTGGAGATTAGAATTTAAATATTTGTGATTTGTGCTCAGATGTATTAAGATAAAAATAGTTAATTAAAAATTGAATAGTTTTAAATAAGGGTTTCAGTCATTATTTTGGTGTTACAGCGGAAATAAATGGCTGGATTAAAATGGGAAAGAGGTGAAAAACCTCTGCGGTCCCGCCGCCGTAAGGTTTAAAGATAATCAAAACTGCCACTGGGAAAACCGGGAAGGCTAATTATTAACTAAACTGAGCCGGAAGACCTGCCTTTATTTGTAAACACCATAATCTCACGGGTCATGAGGGGGTGTTAGAGCAGAAATTTATTTAAGTTGGATTGATTAAACTGCTGCCAGTTAAAGCTGAAATGTAAATTCTTTAGTTTATTATCTGACAATTGCAGTTTATCCAGTTTAAAAGTGAGTATCTGATTTAAATAAATTCTGACAGCTAACTTAAAGTATTAATCCCTTTCGTACAGAGCCTGTGTGGAGGGATTTTTTATTTATATAGTTTTTTAGATTAAAATAATAAAATATAGCACAAATATAAGTTCGTAAAGGGAGGAATTATGAATTTAGATTATGTAAAAAAACGTGATGGGAAAAAGGTAGAATTTAAATCGGAGAAGATTGAAAATGCAGTGACAAAAGCAGCTGCAGCAGTAGATCAGGCTGATCCTCAAATTGCTTCAGAGATAACAGCTGAGGTAATATCTTATTTAAAGATATTTTTCAAAAACGGAGGTACAGTTGAGGTAGAACAGATTCAGGATCTGGTGGAAAAAGTTTTAATCGAAAAGGGCTATGCCGAGATTGCAAAGGCGTATATTCTTTATCGGGAACAGCACAGCAAGCTTAGAGACAGCAAAAAGCTTTTTGCAGATGCAGTTAATATTATGGATGACTATTTAGACCGCAGTGACTGGAAGGTCAATGAGAATTCGAATATGAGTTATTCACTCCAGGGACTAAATAATTTTATTGCCTCAGAAGTAACCGGTCAGTACTGGCTGCAGGAGATTTATCCCAAAGAAACTGCGGAGCTGCACAGTAGTGGTGATCTGCATATTCATGATCTGGGTAATTTAAGTGTTTATTGCTGTGGCTGGGATTTAGAGGAGCTTTTAAGAACAGGTTTTAGGGGAGTTCCCACTAAAATTGAAAGTGCTCCCCCCAGACATTTAAAGACTGCACTTGGGCAAATTGTAAATTTTTTCTATACACTTCAGGGTGAGAGTGCGGGAGCTCAGGCCTTTTCCAATTTTGATACCTATCTGGCACCCTTTATCGCCTATGATGACCTTAATTATGAAGAAGTTAAGCAGTCTATGCAGGAATTTCTATTTAATATTAATGTACCAACTCGGGTTGGATTTCAGACTCCCTTTACTAATATTACTATGGATCTTGAAGTTCCCTCTTATTTAAAAGACCAGTCAGTAATTATTGGGGGAGAATATCAGGATAAGACTTATGGTGAATTCCAGCCAGAAATGGATATGTTTAATCAGGCTTTTGCTGAGCTGATGATGGAAGGTGATGCAAAAGGCAGAATGTTTTCTTTTCCAATACCTACTTATAATATAACAGAAGATTTTGAGTGGGACAACGAAAAGCTTGATCCAGTCTGGAAAATGACAGCTAAGTTTGGTATACCCTACTTTTCTAATTTTGTTAATTCTGATATGGATCCAGAAGATGCAAGAAGCATGTGCTGCAGATTACGTCTGGATAATAAGGAGCTGCGTAAAAGAGGTGGAGGCTTATTTGGTGCTAACCCAATGACGGGTTCAATAGGTGTAGTGACCTTAAATATGGCCCGGATCGGTTATCAGTCTCAAAATAAGGAAGAGTTTATGGACAGAGTATATTATTTGATGGATCAGGCAAAAGAGAGCTTAGAAGTCAAGCGCAAGGTCTTAGAAACTCTAACTGATCAGGGTCTATATCCATATGCTAAATTTTATTTAAGAGATATCAAAAAACGCTTTGATCAGTACTGGAAAAATCACTTTAATACAATTGGTTTAAATGGAATGAATGAGGCTTTACTGAATTTTATCGGCAAAGATATTTCAACTCCCGAAGGTCAGAAATTATCACAGGAAGTAATGGAAAAAATGAGGGAGAAACTGCAGCAGTATCAGGAAGAAACAGATAATCTATTTAATCTGGAAGCAACTCCAGCTGAAGGTACAGCTTACCGTTTTGCTCGACTGGATAGAAAGCAGTTTGGAGACAGAATAGTTGCTGCCAATCAGGAGCGCGTTATTAAAGAAAATTCAGACCCCTACTACACCAACTCTACTCAGCTGCCTGTAGGTTTGACAGACGATATTTTTACAGCTTTAGAGCTGCAGGATGAACTGCAGTCACTTTATACTGGTGGGACAGTTCTCCATGGATTTCTGGGAGAAAAGATAGATTCTATTGAGGCCACCAAAAAACTGGTTAAAAGAATTGCAGAAAACTTTAAACTGCCCTATTATACTCTGACTCCATCATTCAGCATCTGCCCGGTCCACGGTTATTTACCGGGAGAACACGAATACTGTCCTAAGTGTGAGGCAGAATCTGCTGCTGAGGAAATAGAGATGGCAGAAAGTGCTGTGAATTAAATGAGATTAGCGGGTTTGCAGAAGACCTCGGTGATTGATTTTCCCGATCAAATTTCAGCTGTTGTTTTTACTCAGGGTTGTAATTTTCACTGTCCTTACTGTCACAACAGTCAGCTCATTAAAAGGGAACTTCCTCCTGAACAGGAACTAATGCCAGAAAAATATTTCTTTAATTTTTTAGAAAATAGAAAAAAACTACTGGATGGAGTAACTATTACAGGTGGAGAACCCTTACTGCAGCAGGATTTAAAAGAATTTATGCTGAAAATAAAAAATGATTATAATCTGCTGCTTAAGCTGGATACTAATGCATCCAGTTTTAAGAAACTCCAGGAAATAATCGAAGCAGGAATCATTGATTATCTGGCAGTTGATATTAAGTTTGACTGGGCTAGATATCAGGAGCTTGCTCCTTTAACTGTGATAGAGGATATTAAAAAATCAGTAGAGTTAATTATTAATTCTGATTTGAATTATGAATTTAGAACTACTGTAGTTCCGGGCCTTCACAATCAGAGTCAAATCCAAAAAATTGCAGCCCAGATTAAAGGAGCCGATAAATACTTTATTCAAAATTTTCGACCTGTTAATACTCTGTCACCAGACTTAAGGGAGAGAAGGAGTTTTGCTCCTTCTAAACTCCAGGAATTCAAAAAGACTGCAGAGGCATATTTGAGAGAAGTTCATATAAGAGACTAATTTTAGTTCAGTTCTTAAACCGCTGGTGCTTATTATTTTTGCGGCTGTCAGCAGACAGCATATAATTATTAATTTATAGATGGAGGTATAAAAAATGGCTAAAAAACAAAAATGTGAGGTTTATTCGCGAGTTGTTGGTTATCTTTCTCCTGTATCAGAATGGAATAAAGGTAAAAAAGAGGAATTTAAAGATCGGAAGACTTTTAAGTACAGCGAAAGTAAATAATCCGGTTTAGCTGTTGATAAAAAGAAAATATAATTATGAAACATAATTTAAGGACTATCATAGTGATAGTCCTTTTATTTTTGGTCTTATTTGCAGGAATTTACATATTTAGCGAGAAAAGAACTAAGTGGAAGTAATTTTTGTAATAATAGAACAACTTAGAGGTCTTTAGTTTTTAGTGGAAGGGTGTAGAGATTGCAGGTAGAGAGAAAAAAATGTCAGGATGCCGAAGAATTAATAGAATTTTTTAAATCACTGAAGGATTCGCCGGCTCAGATAATTCAACTTTTTTCATCCAGATCTGAGAAAATTAACAAAAAAATAATAACTGCTTTTAATCGCTATTTACCTCTTTCCACTTTAATGGGGGTAACTGCAGAAGAAGTGATCTCTGAAAATCAGGTGCAGTTAAATCATTTGAATGCTGTGGCACTGCGTTTTGAAAAAAGCAGTTTTAGGTTGTTAAGAACAGAATCAGACAGTGTAGAAAATGCCAGAAAAATTATGAAGTCAATTGAGGCTGATACTAAAGCAATAATAATTTTCTCTGATGACCAGTTTAATAATGGTGATCAGCTTGTGGAAGAGTTGAATAAATGCAGTTCGGAGCTTATAATTGCCGGCGGACAGGCTGCACCTGGTTTTGAAAATGAGTCAGGTTATGTTTTTGACAGATCTGGGATAATTAAAAAGGGAAGCCTGGCTCTTATTCTTAATGGAAGTCAGCTGAAGGCAAAGTGGAGTTACAGTATGGGCTGGGATAGTATCAGTCGAGAAATGGAAATTACAAGAGCAGAAGATCAGGTGGTTTATGAGCTTGATGGTAGAAATATTTTTCAAGTTTATTCTGAATTTCTGGGCGAGGATATAAAAAGCAAACTACCTTCTATAGCTGTTACAAAATTCCCCCTGGTATTTAACCGTGGTTTTAAAAATGCTCGTTCTGCAATTGAAGCAGTAGGGGATGGCATTAGATTTTCAGGAGAACTAAAAGTTGGAGATCGAGTTAAGATTTCATATGGTAGTTTAAATAAAATTTTAGCAAATTCAATGCGGCTGCAGAAAAATCTAGATTTTCATCCGGAGTTTTCCTTTGTTTATTCCTGTTCTGGAAGAAGTCAGTATTTAAAATCTCTTAACTCAAATTTGAGTGAGGAAATTAAGGTTGTTCCATCTCCTAAAGCGGGATTTAGTACCAAGGGAGAATATGGAATAATAGATAATAGCTATGAATTCTTAAATATTACGACCACTGTGCTTTACTTAAGTGAAAAAAAAGAAGTTGTACATAAAAAAATTGAATTTGATACCGAAAAACCAACTGTGAAAACAGAACATTTATTTCATCTTTCCAAGAAAGTAGTTTCTGAACTGGAAATGATTAATGATAAAATGCGAAAAGCCAATCAGGCTACTGGAAACCATAAGGTAGAAGAAACAGCTGCCAGCCTCTTTAAAATGATTTTTGAGGAGCGTAATTATACGGGCGGCATAGTTATAAAAGAAGCA
Source organism: Halanaerobium sp. ST460_2HS_T2 (assembly GCF_003337665.1). NCBI lineage: Bacteria > Bacillati > Bacillota > Clostridia > Halanaerobiales > Halanaerobiaceae > Halanaerobium > Halanaerobium sp. ST460_2HS_T2. Next base: position 160,217 of record NZ_QPJF01000001.1, on the reverse strand, counting down.
GAAAATTTGACCAAAATTTATCTTGATGAGAGCCTGGGAGCTGCTGCTTATGATATTTTTAAAAGTTTTTGGCAGCAGAGACCAGAGAAAATAAGTCGAAAAGAGAATATTTTGGGATTTGAAAATGCTTTTTTAATCCCCCTAACTAAAGAAGTTGAAGCACTGATGATTATTTTAAGTAATGAAGTTGACCTGTATGATATCAAAAAAAATCATCTTTTTATTGAACAGATTCCAAATTATTTAAAAAAGGCAATTTTATATGAGAGTCTGGAAAGAAACCTGGCCAGTCTTTCAACACTGGAACAAACGTCTGACTTTTTATACTCAACACTGGATCTGGATTTGCTCTACGAAAGAATTCTGGACATAATCGTTGGAACTATGGGAATGTCTGCTGCAGTCATTTTCAAAAAAGACGAAAACAAATTAAAGATGATGAAAAATATAAATGTAAGAGAAAACAGTGAATTATATTTTTATTTGAAAGGTCATTATAGAGATATTGCAGCCTCTGATCAGATTCTGATAGAAAATGAAGTTGATCTTTTTGAAAATATCGAAACATTAGTTGCGATTCCAATAAATTTAAATGATTATCAGGGTATTTTATATGCAATGCAGTCTAAATATCAGCAGTTAATAAATGAAAATCAGAAAAAGTTTATCAGAACTCTGGCCAATCAAATCAGAGTCAGTATTCGCAATGCCTTAAACCATCATAAAGTAAAAAGACTGTCCGTTACTGATGGGCTGACAAACCTCTATAATCATTCTTATTTTCATAAGCAGCTGCAGCAGAAAGAGGGAGAAAAATTTTCTGTGGCAATTATGGATATTGATAATTTTAAGGATTTTAATGATCAATATGGACATCAGGCTGGAGATCAGGTACTGCGAAAATTATCTGAAGTTTTAAAATCTGAAATTAGGGAAGATGACATTGTTGCGCGTTATGGTGGAGAAGAATTTGTAATCTACTTTAATCTGGTTGATCAAAATACCCTCTCAAGAGTAATTAATCGGCTGATGCAAAAAATAAGGAAACTTGAAGTTAACTTTGATGGTGAGATACTTAAAATTACAGTTTCAATTGGGGTTGCTGTTAATTGTGACGGCAAATATTCTCCCGAAAAATTAATCAAGCAGGCAGATACAGCTCTTTATATTGCTAAGGGTGCAGGTAGAGATATGGTCAAGTTTTATAGAAATCTTGCATAAATCAGCTGGCAATTTGTTGAGAAACTGGCAGTAATAAACCCTTGAAATGGATTTTTTCTTATGCTATAATAGTCATCGATGGGTGAAGTTTTAACTGAACGAACCCCAAATATAGAATTATTCCTAGGGGGAATGAATTAATATGATTTACACAGGTAAAGTAAAATGGTTTGACGCGAAAAAAGGTTATGGTTTTATTGAAAGAGAAGATGGCGACGATGTATTTGTACACTTCTCAGCTATTCAGGACGAAGGTTTCAAGACACTTGAAGACGAACAAGAAGTAGAATTCGAAATCGTTGAAGGCGACCGCGGTCCACAAGCTGAAAACGTTGTTAAGTTATAGAGTTTAAAACTGTATAAACTGCAACAACTTACCCCGTCCAGGGATCTGGGCGGGGTTTTAATAGTTTACAGGTGTAAAGGTGCCGTGTACCACCCGAATTATGTAGAAAAATGTCTAAATGTTTATAGCGGATAAAAATTTTCTCCGGCAAATAGAATTTAATGTAAATAAGATTAAATTTATGATAAGATAATTAGTAAGTAGAAGCTAATTTTATTAAATTTTTAGATAATTCAAATAAAAGCTCGAACACTGAACTAGTTATCTGGAGGGATAATAGTGGAGAATCCTGTTATTTTACAGACTTTTTACTGGGAGATGAATACAGGTCAATATGCAGAAGAATATCCAGAAGAGGCGAATTTATGGCAGCTTTTATCTGAAAAAGCAGCTGAGATTGCAGAAGTAGGTTTTAACTTTCTCTGGCTTCCCCCGGCAAATAAAGGAGCTGCTGGAGTTGAAGATGTGGGATATGGAACCTATGATCTTTGGGATCTGGGGGAATTTAAACAGAAAGGGACAAAAAGAACTAAATATGGAACTAAAAAACAGTTAGAAAAAGCAGTAAAAAAACTGCATCAGAATAATTTAAAACTTCTTTATGATGCTGTATTAAACCATCGTTTAGGAGCAGATGCTAAGGAAGAAGTTAAACTTAAAGATGACAGTAAGGCAGAAGTCTGGACAGTTTTTAATTTTAAAGGTAGAGAAAATAAATACAGCGATATGAAACTGGACTGGCGTGTTTTTGATGGTGTAGACTGGGATGAGAGAACTCAGCGTGCAGGAGAATTTCTCTTTAAATCTAAAGAATGGGATGACTCTTACGAAGAAGATTATTTGATGGGGGCGGACATAGATTATGAAAATCCGGAGATTAAAGAAGATGTAATTAACTGGGGTAAATGGATAGTAAATGAGATTAATTTTGATGGTTTTCGTTTTGATGCAAGCAAACATGTGGATAATGGGATGATCCATGATTTTATTGAAGAAGTTAACTTGAGCACAGAAAAAAACCTTTTTTTTATTGGTGAAGCCTGGGTTAATAATGCTGAAACTCTTGCAGATTATCTAAATACTGTTGGGCAGGAAAAATTACATGTTTTTGATTTTCCTCTGCGAGAAAGTTTTGTGGAACTGATGCAGGGCAATCTCGATATGCGCTGGCTAGGAGAAAAAGGACTGGTCAATCAGGATGATTTTAGAGATAGGGCGATCACTTTTGTTGAAAATCATGATACTGAACGTGATGGGACAAATGAATATGGGACTGAAGCAATTGTCCAGAGAAAAATGCAGGCATATTGTTATATTTTAATGCGAAGAGATGGAGTGCCGACAGTTTTCTGGAAAGATTATCACAGTCATGGACTAAAAGAAAGACTGGACAAACTGATTGCTGCCCGGAAAAAATTTGCTTATGGAGATGCTTACGAAAGTGAATCTAATGATAAAAACACCTATTCATATATTCGAACTGGAGATGATGAGCATCCCGGCAGTGGAATGGTCATGATGATTACTCAGCATGAAAATGAAGAAATTATAGAAAAAACTGTTAATACCGGGCGGGCAGAAACAGTTTATTATGATTATACAGGTCATATAGAAGCAGAAGTCGAAACTGATGAAGATGCTAATGGACTTTTTAAAGTTAAGGGTAATGCTGAGGAAGGTTATTCTGTCTGGGTTCCGGTGGAATCATAATTATGCTAACAGCAGTAATTCTGGCGGCCGGAGAAGCCAGTAGGATGGGAGAATTAAAGCAGCTTCTGGAATGGGAGAATAAGAATACTATTCTGGGAAAAACAGTTGACAATCTGCTGGCAGCAGAAATTGTGGATGAAGAGCTACAAATTGTTGTTGGTGCTCAAAAGTTGAGAGTGGTAAATTATCTGCAGAAAAAGTACAGATCTGAGTTAAACAGTGGAATTATCAGAATTATTGAAAATGATAATTATCAAAAGGGAATGATGTCTTCAGTTAAAAAATCTCTTAATAGTCTTTTGGAGAGTAATCAGCATTTGCTTTTTACGCTGGCAGACAAGCCTTTTATTGGACCAGGTATATACAGGGAGTTTTATCAGAAGTACCTTGAGCTTAAAGCAGATATATTTGTACCAGAATATCATGGTCAAAAAGGACATCCTGTTATAATTAAAAACAGCTTAAAAAATATAGCTTTAAAATTGGAAGGAGAAGGTGGACTGCGCAATCTTTTTGCTGTGATGCCTGACAGGATTCATTATCATTTATCTAATTATCAGGAGATTACAATTGATATAGATCTCAAACAGGACTACTGGAAGTACAGAAATAATGATCATAAATTTACAGATTAATAGAAGCAATTTAAATTTAATTTTATTGTAGAGAAGGGAGAAATAATGCGTTTAAATTATAAATTATGGCTGGAAGAAGATGAGCGGCTTTTTGGTGATGGCCCCTGTCAGATTCTCGAACTGGTTGATCAGCTGGGCTCATTACGTCAGGCAGCTGCTGAAATCAATATGTCGTACAGTCAGGCCTGGAAATTAATAAAAAAACTCGAAAAAAGGCTGGGTTTTAAACTGCTTAATAAAAAAGTTGGTGGCAGCAGTGGTGGTGGTTCTGAGTTGACAGAGAAGGGAAGAATTTTAACTGAAAGTTTTTCTGAGTTTAGAAAAGAAGCAGCAGGCTGTCTTTCCGGACTGGAAAAAAAGTATTTTAATCAGGAATTTAAAGATAAATTAAAATAATAATAATTTTTTAGAATCATTGTAACTGGCAGATTGCTGACAGGCTGCCAAATAGTCTTTTACAATACTGTCTGAATTAATTGAATTTTTATGTTATAATATAATCGTTATATGAGGTCGCACATAATGAAAGGAGAGTGGTTTGATGTTAAAAAAAGAAAATTTAAAAGTTAGCTGGAAAAGAAACTTGTTAATTTTTAGTTTAAGCATAATGATTATCTTAAGTCTGGTCTTTAGGGTGGGAGCTGCTCGCAATTTTACTGATATGGTGGGCAGACAAATAACAGTTCCCGCCAGGATTAACAGGGTTGTAACTACATATAAATCTGCCACTCAGTTTGTGCTGGCACTGGATGCAGGAGAAAAATTGGTCGGAGTTTCGGCTAAAACAGATAAGCAGCCTCTGTTTATTAAACTTCAGCCGGAACTGGCAGAGCTGCCACAGGTTGGTTCAAAAAGAAATGGAATTAACCTGGAGACTACCCTGAGTCTGGATCCGGATCTAGTTATTTTATATCCTCATCGCGATGCACTGGAAACAGCTGCTAAACTTGAAAGACAGGGAGTAACAGCAATGATTATTAATCCGGAGAGTCTGCAGTTGATTAAAGAAACTACTGAACTTTTAGGAAAAGTGTTAGATAGAGAAAAACAGGCAGCAAAAGTTCTGTCTGCCTATAACAGGATTGCTAGTTTAACAGCAGAAACAGCCAATTTACCAGAGGCGAGAAAGAAAAAGATATATTTTGCCAATTCAGAGTTTACCGATTCTGTTGGAGCAGAAATGATGCAGACTGCTATGATAGAAAATGCTGGCGGTATAAATCCGGCAGCTGAACTGAAATCTGGTTTTATTACAGTGTCATCAGAAAAAATTTTAGAATGGGATCCTGAGGTTGTAATTGTATCTCAATATTTTAATGGTAAGTTAAATAAATTGTCTCAGGAGAAGAAGTATCAGAATGTCAGTGCCTTTAAAAATAATAAATTATATCGAATTCCATCTCAGTTAGAACCCTGGGATTTCCCTTCTCCTTCTAGTTTTATTGCTCAACTCTGGCTGGCCCAAAAAACTTATCCGCTGGAATATAAAGATTTAAATTTCCAGAAGGAGCTTAATGATTTTTATCAGGATTTATATGGGAAAACATTTACCGAATTGGGAGGAGAGTTTTAGTTGACTGGTAAAATAACTGCTGCTCAAAAATTATTAATTATGGGACTGTTTTTGATAATACTTGTGGGTGCTTCTCTATTGATTGGTAATTATAATCTCGGTTTAACTAAACTGATTGCTATTGGTAGAGATTTACTGGGAGCAGATTTTAGACTTCTGTTTAATAATCCTGACTGGTCTGTTCTTTATTATATCCGTTTGCCCAGGATTTTAACAGTGGTACTTGTAGGATCAGCTCTTTCAGTTAGTGGAGCTGCCTATCAGAATATCTTTCGTAATCCACTTGTATCACCCGATATATTAGGAGTTTCGGCGGGGGCAGGTCTGGGAGTAGCTCTGGGTCTTCTTTACAGTAGTGGTTCAATTTTTTATGTTTATCTAATAGCTTTTATTACCGGTATAGCAGCAGTCGGCCTAACTTACTGGTTAAGCCGACTTGCTGGTGGTGAGAATACAACGTTTATGGTTCTTGCTGGAATAGTTGTTTCTTCTCTGGCCAATGCTCTAATCTCTCTGTTAAAGTACCTGGCAGATCCTATGCAGAATCTACCAGGAATAGTGTTTTATTTAATGGGAGGTTTTGCTCGCAGTGGCTGGCAGGAATTTTATCTCTTATTGCCGGTGGTTATTATATCGCTGACAGTAATTTTATTTTTACGCTGGCAGATCAATATTTTTTCTTTAGGAGAAAAAGAAGCAGCAGCTCTCGGAGTCAATACAGATAAAATTAGGTTAATTGTAATTGTTTTTTCAACAATTATGGTGGCAGCAGCTACTGCTGCTGCAGGCCAGGTTAGCTGGATAGGCCTAGTTATTCCTCATATAGCAAGATTTATGGTGGGCAGCAAATATAAATATTATTTGCCTGCTTCAGCACTTATGGGAAGTTTAAGCCTTCTTTTAATGGATAATCTGGCTAGAACCGTAAGCGGGGCAGAAATTCCGATTAGTATTATTACTGCTTTAATAGGAGCTCCATTTTTTGCCTATTTACTGATTACAAAAAAAGAGAGCGGGTGGAGGTAATGATAACTGGCACAGGACTTAGTTTTTCTTACACAGATCATAGAGTATTAAAAAATATTAATTTTAAGGCAGAGAAAGGAGAATTCATTTCAATACTGGGGGCAAACGGATCCGGAAAAACCACATTTTTTCGGTGTATGCAGGGATTATTGGTTCCTGATGCAGGAAAAATACTGCTGGATGGAGAAAATATAAAAAAGATGAGCAAAAAAGAAATTGCTCAAAAAATAGCTGTAGTGCCACAGGAGAGTCAGAACGTTTTTGATTATCAGGTTCTGGATATTATTTTAATGGGAAGTAACCCCTGGCTTTCATTTGCAGAATCTCCCGGGGCTATAGAACTGCAGGAAGCAGAAGCAATCATGGCTGAACTGGAGATATTAGACTTAAAAAATAAGAGTTTTAATAAAATTTCTGGTGGAGAAAGACAGCTTGTATTGATAGCAAGGGCATTGATGCAGAAAAGCAGTTATTTATTTTTAGATGAACCAAATTCTCATCTTGATTTTAAAAATACTCATCTTAGTTTAAAAATTATGAGAGATCTTACTGCTAAAGGAAAAACTTTGATTACAGCTCTTCATGACCCAAATCTTGCCTACCAGTATTCTGATAGGGTAATTATTTTAAAAGCTGGAAAAATTATTGCTTCCGGTCAGGTGGAAGAAGTAATGACAGCTCAAAATTTGAGCCGGGCTTACGAAATTGAAATTGTTCGAGAGAATTCAGGATTTTTACTGGCTTTTCAACAGGATAGATTATTTAAACAGAAGGCCTGAACTTCATTGAAGCAGATTTAAATTATTTGAATAATAATTTTAAGTTAAAATTTAGGCTGAAGGGATGTGGAATAAATGGAAGATTTCTTTAAAAAAATTTATAAAGAATTACAGGGTAGCAAAAAGATCCTTACTGCAGTATTAACAGATATTGAGAGCGAAGAAATATCTCAGAATTTACTTGGTGAAATGTTTTTATTTGATGAAGAGGGCTTTATTGAATTTTCATCTGAAAAGCTTGAAAATGAACTGGAAAAGTTTTTTCTAAATGAAGATATTAAAAATCAGATTCTTGCTGTTGGGGAAGCCAAAAATGCTGATTCACAGTTAAAAGAGTTTAATTTGGATTCAAATAATAAACTTGAATTTTTTCTGGAACCAGTTGTTAATCAGCCTCATTTAACAGTTTTTGGGGCAGGTCATATTGCAGAGCCGCTTGTAAAAATCTGTAGTCTTTTAGATTTTAGCATTACAGTTGTTGATGATCGGGAGGAATTTTTAAACTTTGATAGATTTCCAACAGCAGATCAGCTGCTGCGTTTACCTTATAAGGATTATTTTACCAGTGCCAGGATTAGGGAGAATGATTATCTGGTAATTGTTACTCGAGGTCATCAGCATGATTATCAGGTTTTAAAAGAAGTTATTGATTCTCAAGCAAGCTATATTGGAATGATTGGCAGTTCTCGTAAAATAAAAACAGTTTACGATCAACTTATAAAAGATGGAATAAATGAAGAAAAACTGGCGAGAGTACATGCCCCAATAGGACTTGATATTGGCAGTGAGACACCTGCAGAAATCGCAGTGGCAATTGCAGCAGAGATAGTTGCTGTCAGGAGGGATAGGTAGTGAAAAAGGGGATCCTAGAAAAAATTATTAATTTAAAAGAAGATAATGTTAGGCTGGCCAGAGCATTTATTGTCCAGGCAAAAAGTTCTTCCCCCCGCAATACAGGAACTGAAATGATAATTACCGAAAATGGTGACACTTTTGGTAGTATTGGTGGAGGTAAAGATGAAAAGACTGTAATTGAAAAATCTCTGGACTTAATGAAAACAGGCAGGTCTGAAAAATTGAAATTAACATTAACTCGTAAAGAAGCTGCTGAAATTGGCTGGGTCTGTGGGGGACAGGTGGACATTTTTATTCAGGTTATTTCTTAATCCCCTGGATTATGAACAGATATTCAAAGTTGACACATTTACTAAAGATTGGTATAATTTTTATATAAATCTCCAGCTTAAATTTCAAAAAAGTGGTTTTTAAAGAAAATATTGATCTGGATGGAGGAACAATATGTACCCAAAAATTTTAATCACATCATTTAAAATTCCAACAGAAAAAATGGGGGAGCAGTATAAACTGGAGGGAGTTGAGTTTTCTCTGGTAACTCAGGATTACTCTGAAGCTTTAAGTATGGCAGGTGCTTTACCTATGATTATGCCCTATATTGAATCGAGAAGTGAAGATGAGCAGTATATTAGAGAATTTCTGGATGAGGTTGATGGAGTAGTCTTACCTGGTGGTAGCGATATAGATCCGGCTTTATATAATTCATATCCTCAGAAATATTTGGGCAATATTTCCCCTGAGCGTGATCGCTGGGAGTTGAAAATTTTACAAATGGCTATGGAAATGAAAAAACCAATTTTAGGAATTTGCCGGGGCTTTCAACTGTTAAATATCCTCTATGGAGGTTCCTTAAAGGTTGATGTTTGTGGTAATAATGCTGACAGTAAAATACCACATATGGCTTTAATGGTTCCTAAATATTATAAAACTCACAAACTAGAAATTAAAGAAAATACAAGACTGGCTCGAGTTTTTGCTGGAGAAGAAGTTGCAGTAAATTCCTATCATCATCAGGCTGTAGATAAGGTTGGTGATGGCCTAAAAGTTTCAGCTGTAGCTCCTGATGGTTTTGTGGAGGGGATTGAGGATCCTAATTATCCTTACTTAGTTGGAGTGCAGTGGCATCCAGAAATGATGGCTGCCAATGACCCGGTTCAGTTAAATTTATTTAAAGATTTTGTTGAATTTGTTAATCAGGCTAGAAAAGAAAATAAGTAAATAATCAAACGAGTACTTTAAGGAGGAAGTATAATGAAAAATAAGTTTTTAGTCTTATTATTAGTTTCTTTATTTATCTTTTCGTTCTTTACTGCTGTACAGGCTCAGGAAAAGGTGACCGAAGAATTTGTGATGGGAATCGAGGATGAGGTAAGTAATCTTGATCCTGGAGAAACAACTATCTCTGTTAATGAAAGAGTAGCATCCTTAATTTTTGATGGTTTAGTAGAATATGGAAAGGCAAATAAAATTGTTCCTGGAATTGCTAAAGATTGGACAGTTTCGGAAGATGGTCTTGAATATACATTTGAGTTACGCCAGGGTGTAAAATTTCATAATGGTCAGGAATTAACAGCTGAAGATGTCGAGTATACCTACCAGAGAATTCTTGATCCTGATTATGGTTCTGGTTTGAGAGCTAAAGTAGAGTCAATTGAATCAATAGAAGTAATTGATAATTATACGATTAAATTTACTTTAAGTGAACCATATTCTCCCTTTATTCTGGGGATGACCTTTGGTATTGTACCAAAAGAATATGCCGAAGAAGTAGGGGACGAAGAGCTCGGCCGTAATCCAATTGGAGCTGGACCTTTTAAGATGGAAGAATGGGATGCAGGTAATCAGATAGTTTTATCTGCCTTTGAAGATTACTGGAATAAGGTACCAAATATCAAAAAATTAGTAATTAGATCCATCCCAGAATCTGCAACTCAGGCAATGGAACTCCGTAGCGGCGGAATTGACTTTGGTGTAAATCTGGATGTAGGACAGCTGGAATCTTTTATAGATAATCCTGATTATCAGGTTAAGTCGGCTGCAGGTGCAGGTATTAACTTCCTGGGCTTTAACTTTGATATGCAGCCAACTCAGGAACGTAAGTTTAGAGAAGCTGTATTACAGGCGGTTCCTTTTGACCAGATAATACCTCAGATTTTCGGTGTTTTAGGTGAGAGAGCTTATTCAATGCTGCCGCCCACACTCTGGCCAGAAGACAGGGAGTTCTTAAAAGAAAATGCTGTTGGTTTTGATCCAGAAGCAGCAGCTCAAAAGTTTGAAGAACTAAAAGCTGATGGTGTAATTCCTGCAGATTATGTGGCTCAGGTTTATGTATCAAACAGCAGGCCAAACCAGGTTAAAACTGCCGAAGCAATGGTTACTGCTTTAAGACAGGCAGGACTAAATGCTGAAGTTAATGCTATGGAATTTGGAACAATGTGGGATATGCTGGGACGGGGAGAAATTGGAATGTTTTTCTTAAGGTTTGTTTCCGATCCAGATCCTGATTACTGGTTATATAGATTCTTTAAATCTGATGGTTCATTAAACAGAGCCTTTTATGAGAACGAGCAGGTAGATCAGTGGTTGGAAGAGGCCAGAGCAACTTCTGATCAGGCAGAGCGAGAGGAACTTTATAATAAGGTTTTAAGAAAAGTTCTAATTGAAGATCTTGTGTTCCACCCGCTTGCTCATTCAACTCAGATATATGTTATGCAGGATAACGTAAAAGAACTTGAACCAGGAAATTCACTTTTAATTCCGTTAGTTACTCCCACAGCAAATGTATATAAAGAGTAAGATTTTAAATAAAGCAGAGAATTAAAAGAAAGTGATTTTGTAAATAAAAAGATAAATTATTTAAATTACTATGCAGATAGTTGAATCTATCTGCATAGTCTTTTTAGAAAGAGGTGAATAATTTGTTTGCTTATATAATTAAAAGACTGCTCTGGTTAATACCTGTTGTAATTGGTGTTTCCTTAATTTTATTTGGAATTATGCAGCTTGTTCCGGGCAATCCAGCGGCTATTATGCTGGGAACTAATGTAACACCTGAGGCTATAGCAGCTTTAAATGAAAAATTTGGTTTCAATGAGCCCTTTCACATCCGTTATTTTTTAATGCTGAAGAATTTTCTGACTGGAGAGCTGGATTCAATCTATTATGGTGATCAAGTTATTAATATAATTGGTCGTCGCTTAACAGCTACTATTGAATTAGGTTTACTCTCTCTAATTATTGCTGTTCTGGTAGCAATACCGACTGGAGTGATTGCCGCGGTTAAAAAGAATTCTTTATTTGATCTGATGAGTATGTTTATTGCAACGATCGGTATTTCTGTTCCAGCCTTTTTTACAGGTATTATTTTTATTTATATATTTTCAGTTTATTTTCCTATTTTACCTTCATCCGGGTATGGGGGCCGAATTTGGACTTTAAGTGGGTTAAGGCATTTAATTTTACCAGCTTTTGCCTTAAGTACAGTAATGATTGCTTCTACCAGTCGAATAACCAGATCTTCAATGCTGGACACAATGAAAGAAGATTATCTGGTAACAGCTCGTTCTAAGGGTGTTGCTGAAAAAATTATTATTTTGAAACATGCTTTTCGTAATGCTTTGATCCCAATTATAACTAATATTGGGAACCAGCTGGCTATGATGTTTGGAGGAGCAATTCTAATTGAATCAGTTTTTGCCTGGCCTGGTGTAGGAAGACTGGCTGTCAAAGCTGTGGAGTCCAGAGACCAGCCTTTAGTTTTTGGGTCCATTTTAATTTTATCGATACTTTTTGTTCTGGTAAATTTACTGGTAGATGTCATTTATGTATTTATTAATCCCCGGATTAGTTATAAATAGCAGTGGAATGAGGTGTTGAAATTTGAAAAAGAAATTTATTTTATTTATACTATTATTGATTCAACTTTATATAAATTATAAAAACTGGTTTATAGAGAGTAAAATTTGGAGTAGTCTTGAATATAAATTTGCTACTGTTTTTTCGATAATTCTAATTTTTGTTTTGTTATTACTGTTAGTTAAAAAGAGTATATTCATTAAGTTACGAGAAAATGCACTTTATGCAAAAATGTTTAAAGAATTTAATAAAGGTTATGGGGGTAAGATTGCAGTAATTATCCTGGCACTTATATTCTATGCTGCTTTTATGGCACCTTTTATTGCTCCTTATTCACCAACGGAAATTGATTACAGTAATATGACTTATTCAGCACCTTCTTTAGAGCACTGGTTTGGTACTGATGATTTTGGAAGAGATATGTTTTCCAGAGTTCTTTATGGAGCAAGAATTGCTCTGGGGGTAGGATTTGCTGCTGTTTTAGTTAATGCCAGCCTGGGTGTTAGTCTTGGTCTGCTTGCTGGTTATTATGGTGGTAAAGTGGATATGATAATTATGCGACTGGTAGAGATTTGGAATTCGATTCCATTTATTTTGCTGGCTCTGGCTATAATTTCCGCACTGGGAACAGGAATTTTTAATATTATAATTGCTGTTGGTGTTACTGGTTTAATTAATTTTTCAAGACTAACTCGCTCTGTAGTTTTCCAAATTAAAGAAAAAGAATATGTTTCTGCTGCTAAGGCACTGGGAGCAAGTGACCTGCGAATTTTATATAACCATATTTTGCCCAATTCGATTTCTTCTTTAATAGTACTTTCTACTTTAAGAATTGGTATTTCAATTCTGGTTGTGGCGGGTTTAAGTTTTCTGGGGCTTGGTATTCAGCCTCCAACTGCTGCCTGGGGAACAATGTTAAATAGAGGACAGGAATATTTGATCCAGGCTCCCTGGATGTCAGTTTTTCCGGGACTGGCAATAATTATTACAGTTCTAAGTTTTAACTTGCTTGGTGATGCCTTAAGAGATGCACTTGATCCACGTCAGCTGGATTAAAGTGCAGCTTTGATTTTTAATAATATTTTTAAATAAGATTTTGAAAAGAGGTAAAAATTACTATGTCACAACAGGAGAAAAAGATAGATGATCAGGACTATCTTCTGGCAAAATTAAATGATTCAAGTTTAAAAGCTGGAATAAAAGATGCTTTTCCAATAATTTTGGGTTACCTTCCAATTGGCCTCGCTTATGGAATGCTGGCTGTTAATAAAGGTTTAACACCACTGCAAACTACAGCTATGTCCCTTTTTGTTTTTGCAGGATCGTCTCAGCTGGTTGCAATAGAAATGATTGCTGCGGGGGCCGCTGTGGCAGCTATAGTTGCAATGACTTTTCTTGTTAATTTACGTCATCTTTTGTTATCTGCTTCTTTAAGTCTTCATTTGCGAAATTTACCTTTTTATTATTATCCTTTTTTAGGATTTTTGGTAACTGATGAGTCGTTTGCAGTTTCAATGAGTAAACTGGAGAACCAGAAGAATAAACAGAGATATTTTGTTGGACTTGGTTTTACAGCCTATCTGGGCTGGGTCTTTAGTTCCGCGGCAGGAGCTTTTTTAACTGAGTTTATTAATTTTGGTAGCGGAGGTGCCCTGGATTTTGTTCTTCCGGCAATGTTTGTGGTTCTTTTGGTAATGCAGATCAGTTCCAGCAGTGAAATTATTGTTGCGGTTTTTTCTGGTCTTTTATCACTGTTTTTTGCGCTGGTTATTGATGGAAGTTGGAATATTATTTTAGCTACTGTACTGGCAGCTTTTTTAGGGGTGTATATCAGTGGAAACAGTTAAATTTATAATTATGGTGGCCGGAATGGTTATTGTAACTTTTTTACCGAGAGTACTGCCGCTTTCAATACTTGGAAATAAGGAACTTCCCGAACGAGTAGTACTCTGGTTAAGCTTTATCCCTGCGGCTGTACTGTCTGCACTTCTGGCGCCCTCTATCCTGCTCAAAAATGGAAGCATTTATCTAAGTTTGGACAACACGGCTTTAATTGCTTTTTTTCCAACTTTATTTGTGGCATATAGAACTAAAAATATATTTTATACAGTCAGTGGAGGTTTGATTTTTTATTTCATCTTAATGCTTATTTTTTAAGAGCTTTAATGAAGATTATAAAGTAGGTTTCGATTATTTTTACTGTCTGATATTTTTCAAAAAATTTGAATTGGGGGATTTAAAATGGAAATTAAAGTTGACTTATTTAGTGATACTGGAACCAGACCATCTCAGGATATGAGGAGATTTATGGCTGAGGCTGAAGTGGGTGATGAGCAGTTAGGCGAAGACCCGAGCGTTAATCGTCTCTGCCGAATGACAGCAGAAATGCTGGGTAAGGATGATGCAGTATATTTACCTTCCGGGCTGATGGCAAATCAGATTTCTTTTGCTGTTCATACCAGTCAGGGTGATGAAATAATAATGGATCAAACCGCGCATCCGATTCATTATGAGAGTGCGGCTCTTGCTGTCATTTCGGGGGCTTCAATTAAGCCGCTGGCTGGAGAAGGTGGAATTTTTACTGCCCAACAGGTTAAAGAAGCAATTAGAGAAAAAGACTATCACAGTCCGCAGACAAAAGTAATATCAATTGAACAGACCACCAATCTTGGTGGTGGACGTATCTGGCCTTTAGCAAGAATCAAGGAAATAGCAGAAGTCGCTGGGGAAAGAAATTTAAAGATGCATATGGATGGAGCTAGAATGCTAAATGCTGCTGTTGAAGCAGAAGTAGATCCTGCTGAATATGGTCAATATTTTGATTCAATCTGGATTGACTTAAGTAAAGGACTTGGAGCTCCAGTTGGCTCAGTACTTGCTGGTTCGGCAGAATTTATTGAACAGGCTCGTTACTGGAAGCAGAGGCTGGGAGGAGCAATGAGGCAGGCAGGAATTATAGCAGCAGGTGGAATTTTTGCTTTAGAGCATAATGTTGCTAGATTAAAAGAAGATCATAAACATGCTAAAATGCTGGCAGAAACAATTGCAGATCAAAAAGGTCTGGATATTGATCCAAAAACAGTTGAAACTAATATTGTTCTTTTTTCTGCTGCTGAAGGTAAAGCAGATTTATTTGCAGACGAACTACTTAAAAAAGGAATTAGAGTTAGCAGGCTTGAGGGCAAATTACGTGCTGTAACTCACTTAGATTTAAGTTTAGAAGATATTCGCTATGCAGTAAAACATATTGAAAAAACAGCCAGAGAAGTTTTTGTTTAAATTAAATTTTAAAAAAGGCAGGATTTTAGATTTCTGTCAAGAATAATTTAATATGACTTAATTAATTATATCGATAAACTTAACTTTATTAAATTTAAAAGAGGAGAGTGAGTCCAATGGAACAGGTGTATGAAAAAAAGCGTGAACAACTTCTTGATGATCTCAGTGATATGAGTGAAGTTGCAGAGGAAATGCTGCAGAATGTTATTAAAGCAATGGACGATTTGAATGTAGAAAAAGCTCACGAAATAATTGAACGAGATGATGTTTTAGATAACTACCTAATCACAATAGAAGAAGAAGTTTCGCGCTTGTTGACTCTGGATCAACCCCTGGCTTCCGATACCTGGTTTAGTATTGCTATGATTAAAATTGCAAATGATTTAGAAAGAATTGGGGATCAGGCAACTAATATAGCAGAAATCTTACTTGAATTAAAACATGATGGAATTATGAAACCACTTGTTATGATTCCGGAACTGGCTGATATTGTAACTGATATGCTGGATGTAGTTTTAGAATCATTTTCTACCAGGAATTCTGACCTGGCAGAGGCGGCCTGCAGAATGGACGAAAAAGCAGATAATCTTTATGAAGATATTTATCATAAAGCTATTAAAATGATAAGTCAAAAAGAAGATAAAGATGAAATCAAACAGATAGTTCAACACATCAATTTAGCTAAGTCGCTGGAGCGTGTAGGTGATCATGCAACTAATATTGGTGAGGAGACTATCTTTATTGTTACAGGTAAAAGAGTTAAGTATTAAATATATTATTTATTATATTGAAGTATAGTTTAGTATAGAGGATTAGAACAAAATTGCTTGTATAAATTGAATAAACTAAAACGGCCTGTTTTTACAGGCCGTTTTTTCTAAATAGAGGTTAAACATAAAGGTTTAATTTTATCGGGCAGAATTTAAAATAGCCTCTTTAACAACTTCAGCAGCTATTATTCCAATTTGATTGGTATCTGCTTTTATTTGATTAGAAGCCAGAGTAAAAATGCTGTCTCCATCCAAAAGAGTGTGAACAGGATAAATAGTACGGCTTAAACCACTCTGTGCCATCATTGAAATCCGGTTTGCTTCCGCTTTGTTTAAAATAGCATTAGTTGCTACTACTACCAGTGTTGTATTTTCTCGTAAAAATCCAAGATTAATTTCTGGTTGGTTAATAATCATTTTTTCGGTATCGATATAATTTCCCTCATTATCCCTGGCTCCAGCAATTATTTTTGAAATTTCGGGGTTTTTGATATCACCAAAAGCGTTGACAACTGACATTGCAGCTACAACAAGATCTCCGGTCTTTTTAGCTGCATGCCCCAGTGCTGTTTTGCTGGCGTTATTCATTCCATTTATTTTACCACAGGTTGCTCCAGTTGCTGCCCCTATACTTTCATTTTTCTGTCTGGAACTATCAGCACTAAGACAGGCCTGATAAGCCATTTCTGAATCTGGATATTTATTGCTTTTATATTCCAAATCATAAATTACTGCTGCAGGAACTATAGGCACAACTCCACCGCCTGTCTGGAAACCAGTATTTTTTTCTCTTAAATATTTCATAACTCCACCAGCTGCATCAAGACCATAGGCACTGCCACCACTTAAAAAAACAGCATTAGCTTTATCAACTGCAGCCCGGCTGTCAGTTAAAGCAATTTCCCTGCTTCCTGGTGCACCCCCACGAACTTCCGCTCCAATAGTAAAATCTCCTTCAGCCAGGATTACGCTGCAGCCAGTTCCCGCCTTTTGATTATCAGCATGACCAATTTTTATACCCTCAATAGCTGTTAAGTCATTATTCATTTTTCGCCCTCCCTGTGATGTTTCGTTATGTCAAAAATCTTTTCTTAAAAAAATTATAACATTTTTAGATGATTTTTTTTAGTTTGGCAGGAAAATTAATTCTTATATCAAATATTATAAATAGAAGTAATAATTTTCAAAAAAATATGGAGGTGGAATTTGTGAAGTTCAAAAAACTATCTATTACCTTTTTGACTCTGATTTTAGTTATGACTCTATCTTTTACTATTCTGGCGGAAGAGGTAGACATAAGGATTTATCATGTAAATGATGTTCACTCCAGAGTAGAAGATGATGATTATGCTGGCAGTATAGGTTATGCTAAAATGGCAACCTTGATTAAGAAAGCCAGACGAGAGATGGGAAATGTGATGTTTCTAGATGCTGGTGATAGTTTCCATGGTCAAACTATTGCCAACATAAATGATGGAGAAGCTATTAGCAATATCCTTGATTTGATGAATGTAGATGCTCTAACTCTGGGTAATCATGATTTTAACTATGGTCAGGCCCGATTAGAAGAATTGGCTAATATGAGCAACTTTCCTTTTTTAGCTGCTAATCTGGTTCGAGAAGATGGAGAAGAGATTCCCTATAAAAAAGATTATATTATAAAAGAATATGATGGGGTAAAAGTAGGAGTTTTTGGTCTGGTAACTCCAGAGACTGCTTATAAAACACACCCCAAAAATGTTGAAGGACTTGTATTTGAAAACCCAATTACTACTGCTAATGCTGTGGTAAATGAGTTAAGAGGTAAAGTTGATGTTATTGTTGGATTAACTCACCTGGGAATTAGTGAAGGAAGTAAATATACCAGTAAGATGGTAGCAGAAGAAGTACCAGGGATTGATTTAATAGTTGACGGCCACAGTCATAATGTTTTAAAAGAAGGTATGATGGTTAATGATACAATGATTGTTATGGCTGGAGAATATTCTAAATTCTTAGGTTATGTAGATTTAACTGTAGATAATGGAGAACTCACAGATATTAAAGCCAATTTAATTACTAGAGAAGAGACTGCAGATGTAGAAAAAGACTTTATTATTTCTACAGTTGTTGACCGTATTAATAGAGCCAATGCTGCTATAACTTCTCAAACAGTAGGAGTTACCAGGGTTGAACTTAATGGTGAACGAGGAAATGTTCGGACAGGTGAAACCAATCTTGGTAATTTAATTACTGATGCTATGAGAGCAAAATTAGATACTGATGTAGCAATCACCAATGGTGGTGGAATTAGAGCCTCTATTGACAGAGGTGAAATTACTCAGGGAGAAGTTATAACCGTTCTGCCCTTTGGTAACACAGCTATGGCGATTGAAATTAGTGGAGCTAAACTAAGAGCCGCCCTGGAACATGCAGTATCTGAGTATCCTGCTACTGAAGGACTTTTCCCCCAGGTATCCGGGATTAAATTTACATTTAATGGTGATGCGGAGCCAGGTAATAGAGTCCAGCAGGTCTGGGTTGAGGGAGAAGAATTGGAACAGGATAAGATGTATACAGTTGCTACTAACGATTTTATGAAAGCGGGTGGAGATGGTTATACAATGTTTACTGATGCTCCAATCGTAAAAGAAGCTGGAGGCTTAGAAGAAATAGTAATGGAATATATTGAAGCTAACTCTCCTGTAGCTCCTGTAACAGAAGGCAGAATAGTGGCTGAATAAAATCGGTCGTCACCGGAATTAATCGATATTCGTTGAAAAAGTTGAATAAATTAAAAAAACCTTCTGCTGATTTTTTAGATAGCAGAAGGTTTTTTATCTTAAGATATGTGAAAATAATCATTTGGATTAAGATTCGATATAGATTGGTTTTTCTGCTATAATAATGAGTAGATTGCTCAGTTTAAATTAAGCAGGAAAGATAAAGGAGTTACTGATAAGTTAAAATGAAAAAACAGAATGAGGCTTTAAATAAAAGAAAAAAAGCGAAAGAATTAGAAAATCCTAGAGATCAGTTTATGGTTATTTCAAAGAGAGATATGAAAAAAAGAGGCTGGAAACAGCTAGATTTTATTATTATTAGTGGTGATGCTTATATTGATCATCCATCTTTTGGCACAGCCATTATTGCCAGAGTACTGGAAGATGCTGGTTTTAAGGTTGGTATAATAGCTCAGCCAGACTGGCGCTCGACTAAAGATTTTAAGCAGCTGGGAGAACCCAGATATGGATTTTTAGTAACTGCAGGTAATATGGATTCAATGGTTAATCATTTTTCAGTTTCTAAACATCGCAGGAATTATGATAATTATTCTCCGGGAGGAGAAAGTGGTTATCGTCCTGATCGGGCAACTATTGTTTACAGCAATCGTCTGCGGGAAGCTTATGCTGATATTCCAATTATTATTGGTGGAATTGAGGCCAGCCTGAGGCGGTTTGCTTATTATGATTACTGGGATGAAAGTGTGCGGCGCTCAATACTATTTGACAGCCGAGCTGATCTTTTAGTTTATGGAATGGGAGAAAAACAGATTTTAAAAATAGCTGAAAATTTAGAAGCAGGGCTGGAGATAAAGTATATAAATTATCTTCCAGGAACAGCATTTATTGCTGATGGGCTCGATTCATTATATGATTTTGAAATTTTACCTTCCTATGAAGAAGTGAAAAATAGTAAAAAACAGTATGCCTATGCTTACAAAATAGAATACTTAGAACAGGATCCAATTAGGGGCCAGCAGCTGGTACAGCAGCATGGTAATCGCTATCTAGTGCAGAATCCACCGGTTGAACCTTTAAATCAGGAAGAATTGGACCATATTTATAGTCTTCCCTACCAGCGAGATTATCACCCTGTTTACGAAAAAGACGGTGGAGTACCGGCAATAAAAGAAGTTAAATTTAGTCTTGTTAGTTCTCGTGGTTGTTTTGGAGCCTGTTCATTTTGTGCAATTTCCTTTCATCAGGGCAAAATGATGACAGCTCGCAGTAAAGAATCACTAATTCAAGAGGCTAAAAAAATTACTGAAATGGAAGATTTTAAAGGTTATATTCATGATCTTGGAGGTCCAACTGCTAATTTTCGCAGGCCTTCCTGTACATCTCAACTTTCTCAAGGTATGTGCCGGGGCAAAGAATGTATGTTTCCTGCTCCCTGCAGTAAGCTGGAAGTTGATCATAAAGAGTACTTTGAAATTTTAAGAGAGCTGAGAAATATTCCTGGTATTAAAAAAGTATTTATTCGCTCAGGTATTCGTTTTGATTATTTACTACAGGATGAAGAGAGTCGCAAATACTTAAAAGAACTGGCAGAACATCATGTCAGCGGCCAACTTAAAGTTGCTCCTGAGCATGTTTCAGACAGTGTATTAAGTTATATGGGAAAGCCGGGTATTGAAGTTTTTGATAAATTTAGAGAAGCTTTTTATCAGGTTAATAACGAAATTGGTCTGGAGCAGTATTTAATCCCGTATTTTATTTCCAGTCATCCAGGAAGTCGTCTGGAAGATGCGGTTGAACTGGCAGAGTATTTAAGAGATATAAATCACCATCCAGACCAGGTTCAGGATTTTTACCCTACTCCAGGAACGATGGCTACAGCAATGTACTACAGTGGCTATGACCCGAGAACAATGGAGGAAGTTTATGTGGCCCGTTCAAAAGAAGCAAAAAAAATGCAGAGAGCTCTGCTGCAGTATCATAAAAAAAGAAATCATCAAATAGTGCGTAAAGCTTTAAAAATGGCAGGCCGCAGGGATTTAATTGGCTATCATAAAAAAGCACTTGTGCCACCAACGCACTAATAAGGAGGAGTTTTAATGTCTACAGTAACAACAACAGATAAATATAATTTACTACTGGAGAGTTTAACTGAATTAGAACCACTTATAATTGCCTTTTCCGGTGGAGTTGACAGTACTTTTTTGGCTGCTGCGGCAACAAAAGCAGGAGTGGATTTTGAAGCTGTCACAGTCAATACTCCCTTTGTTCCGGAAAGAGAAATTAAAGAAGTAGCAGAATTGGTAGAAAAATTAGATTTAAAACATCAGCAGCTGGAAATAGAACTCAGAGAATTAGAAAAAGCTGTTGAAAATAATTCTGATCGCTGTTATCACTGTAAAAAAGTTATTTTCAATAAAATTATAGATTATGCGGCTGGGAAAACTGTAATTGAAGGTTCAAATGTAGATGATCAGGGAGATTATCGTCCTGGTCGGAAAGCTCTCAAAGAGCTGGGAGTTAAAAGTCCAATGTTAGAGGCTGGATTAACCAAAAATGAAATTAGAGAGCTTTCAAAAAAACTTGGCCTCTCAACCTGGAATAAACCCAGTATGTCTTGTCTGGCGACCAGAGTTTCCTATGATGATAGGATCAGTGCAGATAAGCTGGAAAAAATAGAAATTGCTGAGGAATTAATGCATAGAATGGGTTTTGAACAGTTTAGAGTTCGAGACCACAGCAATCTGGCCCGGATAGAATTGTCAGAAGCTGATAGAGAAAAAATCTTGGATTTAAAATTAATGGATAAATTGTCTGATAAATTACAGAAATTAGGCTTTCAATATGTTACCTTAGATCTATCAGCATATAAAAGTGGGAGCATGAATAAGGAAATTTTGGAGGCAAAAGATGAATAAAGAGGACATAAAATTATTATTAGAGAAAGTTAAAGAAGGGGAAATAGAGGTTGATCAGGCAGCAGCTTCATTAAAAGATCTTCCTTTTAAAGATCTTGGTTTTGCCAAGGTAGACAATCACCGTAGTTTACGCAACGGATTTCCTGAAGTTATTTACTGTGAGGGAAAATCTCTGGATGAGATTGAAGGTATAGTTCGGGAAATGCTCAAACATGATAATAATATTTTAGCAAGTAGAGCTGGCAAAGAGGTTTATCAAAGAATCAGAAAAATTGCACCAGAGGCAGTCTATCATGAGCGGCCACAGATGATATTTATAGAAAAACAGCCATTAGAAAAAACTAAAAGTAAAATCTTAGTAGTTAGTGGTGGAACTTCCGATATTCCAGTGGCTGAAGAAGCAGTAATAACTGCTGAAGCACTTGGTAATTCTGTTGAACGTTTATACGATGTCGGTGTAGCCGGAGTTCACCGTCTTTTAGGTAATTTAGAGAAGTTAAATGCAGCTGAAGTTATTATCACAGTTGCTGGTATGGAAGGTGCTCTGGCGAGTGTAGTTGGGGGTCTTGTTGATAAACCAGTAATTGCCGTACCAACAAGTGTCGGATATGGTGCTAATTTTGGTGGAGTTTCAGCACTTTTAACAATGCTCAATAGTTGTGCCAGCGGGATAGGTGTTGTCAACATCGATAATGGCTTTGGTGCCGCTTATTTAGCCAGTACAATTAACTTACAGATAGAAAAAGCCAGGAAGGAAGGATAAGATGGAAAATATATTATATTTTGATATAAATTCAGGAATCAGTGGAGATATGACAATTGCATCTTTACTAGATTTAGGATTGGAACAGGATAAATTTTTAAAAGAGTTAAAGAAGTTAAACCTTGCAGGTTATGAAATTAAGATTTCTACTGTTCAGAAAAATGGAATTACAGCTACCGATTTTAAAGTTATTCTGGAAGACGAGAGTCATCCTGATCATCATGAACATAGTCATGAGCATAGTCATGGGCACAGTCATCATCATAATGATCATCAAGATAATGATTCTGAACATCATCATAAAGGTGGCTGCCAGGGATGTGGTAATCATGATCATATTCATCGTAATTTCAATGATATTAAAGAATTAATTAAAGAAAGTGAGTTAAATGAAAATGTACAGGAACTGGCAATTAATATTTTTGAGAAAGTTGCCAGAGCCGAAGCAAAAGTTCATAATAAAGAAATTAATCAGGTTCACTTTCATGAAGTAGGTGCGGTAGATTCTATAGTTGATATTGTAGGAACTGCAATTTTAATCGAGATGATTAATCCTGATCATATTTATGCTTCTCCAGTATCATTAGGAACCGGTTTTGTAGATGCTGCTCACGGCCAGATTCCAGTTCCAGCGCCAGCAACAATAGAAATTCTGCAGGATGTACCTGTTTATTCGACTGGAGTTAGAGGGGAGCTTGTTACTCCAACAGGGGCAGCTATTA
The DNA here is from genome assembly GCF_003337665.1 of Halanaerobium sp. ST460_2HS_T2. Lineage (NCBI taxonomy): Bacteria > Bacillati > Bacillota > Clostridia > Halanaerobiales > Halanaerobiaceae > Halanaerobium > Halanaerobium sp. ST460_2HS_T2. Next base: position 137,045 of record NZ_QPJF01000001.1, on the reverse strand, counting down.
TTAAAACACTGGCCGAAGAGTTTCTGCCTGTACCTGAGCTTAAAATTACTAAAATAGCCTATGGTGCTGGTAAGAAGGATTTTGAAATTACTAATTTATTAAGAGTATATCAGGCCAAAAAAAAAATGAAGAAAAACTATTAATTCTGGAAACAAACATTGATGATATGAGCGGAGAAATTTATTCCTATCTCTTTCCCGAATTACTGGCTGCCGGCGCCAGAGATGTTTATCTAACTAATATTATGATGAAAAAGAATCGACCGGCCCAAAAACTTACTGTTCTGACACCTGCCTCCTGCCGTAAAAAAATAGAGGAAATTATTTTTAAAGAAACAACAACTCTAGGGATCAGGCGCAGGCAAGTTGAGAGAAGCTGTCTGGAACGTAAATATTTAAAGTTGGATTCATCATTAGGAGAAGTAACAATTAAAGCCGCTTATTATGAAGGGGATTTAGTTAAGTTTGCACCTGAATACGAAGAGTGTCAAAAAATTGCCCGAAAAAAAGGGATAAGATTACAGGAAGTTTATGATCTGCTTAAAAGAGAGGCAGCGGAAAAATTGTTTTAGAAATTGAATAACTAGATTAAATGAGAGTGAGTGATGTCTAATTGCTCACTCTTTTTTATATTTATTTTTCAAATTAAGCAGGAATTTCGACAAAAATAGATAATTTTATATATAGATTTAATTAAAAATTTCGAATCTTTATTCAATAATCAAATTTAGCATTCTTTGGCTGTATTTATCAAACAAAATAAGGAGGAGTATTTATGAAATTTAAAAGTTTTGTTCTGGCAGGTATCCTGGTTCTGGCTTTATTGTTAGCAGTATCAATGCCAACTTTTGCTCAGTCTGCTGAAGATTATAAGATGGTATTGTTATTGCCTGGTTCAATCGATGATCAGAGTTGGAATGCTACAAACTACAGTGGTCTTGTTGCTGCAAATGAAGAATTAGGAACTAATATTGAGTATGTAGAAAACGTTCAGGCAAGTGATTTTGAGTCAACAATGAGAAATTACGCACAGCGAGGTTATGACCTTATTTTAGCTGCCGGTACTCAATTTGATGAAGCTGCTCAGAGAATTTCTGAGAGCTATCCAGAGACAACTTTTACAGTTGTGAATGGAGTAATTGCTCAAGAACCCAATTTAAAGCCGGTAATGCCGAAAGAGTATGAAGCAAGTTTTCTGGCCGGTATAATAGCAGGTCATGTTACAGAAACTAATAAGCTAGGTTTAGTTGGTGGTTTTCCAAATAGACAGATGATCAAACTTTTAAATACCTATGTTTGGGGAGCAAGAACTGTTAATGAAGATGTAGAAAGTATTAGATCCTATGCTAATAGCTGGAGTGATGTTTCTTTAGGAAATCAGATGGCTAATTCAATGATAGATGATCAGGCAGATGTTTTATTCTTCTATGCCAACGAAGTGGGTCTGGGTGCAATTCAGGCTGCAGATGAAAGAGGAGCTAAGTTTATTGGTTTTGCTTCTAATCAGAACGATGTAGCCCCCGGTACGGTACAGGCCAGTGTCTATCTCAACTTTGAAGGCCTTTATGTCTGGATAGTTGAAAACTTTATGTCAGGAGAACTGGAGCCGATCGTAAACGAAGTTGGTGTTAATCAGGGAATTGTAGAAGTTGTTTATAGTGATCAGATTGGTGAAGAAGTTAAAGCAGATGTAGAGAAGGCAACTGAGGCAATAAGAAATGGTGATGTTTTAGATTACTTCTCACTATCACCAGAAGCGCTTGATAAATAATTTAAATTTCAATTAGAGATATTAATCTGGATCGGTTTAGGGGGTCTATTAGGCCTCCTAAATCTTGTTATAGTAAAAAATTCAAAAATGGAGGATTTTTTATGCAGAAAAGAAAAAAAGCATTTGTCGAAATGAAAAATATTAAAAAGGTCTTTCCAGGAGTAATTGCAAATGATAATATATCTCTAAAAATAAATAATGGTGAAGTTGTTTCTCTACTCGGCGAAAATGGGGCAGGAAAAACTACACTGATGAAAATTTTGTATGGAATGCATCAGGCGGATGCAGGTACTATCATTGTAGAAGATAGAGAAGTTAAAATAAATTCTCCTCACAGGGCAAGAGAATTGGGCATTGGAATGATTCATCAGCATTTTACTTTAGTACCTGTTAATACGGTAGTAGAAAATATTATGCTTCCCCTAAAAGGGAAATATCAGCCTGAAAATATGAAGAAGCAGATTAATAATATAGGTAAAAAATATGGCTTGAATGTTGACCCTGAAGCTTTAATTAGTGATTTGCCTGTTGGTTTTCAGCAGCGGGTTGAAATTATTAAGGCTTTAATTGGGAATTCTAAGTTACTGATTATGGATGAACCAACAGCTGTTTTAACACCACAGGAAACAGAAAGACTATTTGATTTTATTAGGGAATATAAGTCCGAAGGTAATTCAGTTATCTTTATAACTCATAAATTAAATGAAGTAATGGAAATTTCGGATAGAATAGTTGTTTTACGAGATGGGAAAAAGATAGGAAGCATTTCTAAAAATGAGGCAGATAAAAAAAGATTAACTAAAATGATGATCGGAAGAGATTTTGATTTTGGTATTGAAAAAATAAAATCTCAAACGGGAGAGAAAATATTAGAAATAGAAAATATTTTCCTAAGCAGTGAAAAAAGAGGACAAATCTTAAATGGACTTTCTCTGACTATTAAAGCTGGTGAGATATTTGGTGTTGCTGGAGTAAGTGGTAATGGTCAGGAAGAACTGGCTGAAGCTGTAGCAGGGTTAAAAAAAATTGATCAGGGAGATATACTATTAGATGGAAAATCAATTAAAAATTGTTCGGTTCAGCAAATAATTAATAGGGGAGTTGGTTATATTCCTGCAGACCGGCATCGAGTTGGTCTTGTACTTGATATGGATCTGGAGGAAAACTTAATACTTAAAAGCACCTATAACAGAGATTATTATAAGTATTTACTTTTTAACAAAGAAAGATTGGCAGAAAATGCTGAAAGCAAAATAAAAGATTTCGATATAAAAACAGCTTCTACAAAATCTTCAGTTAGATCACTGTCTGGGGGTAATCAGCAGAAGGCAATCATTGCCCGGGAAGTTTCTGTTGGCAAAAAATTATTAATTGCCTCCCAACCAACCCGTGGTCTTGATTTTGGGGCAGCTGATTATGTAAAAAAAACACTAGAATCGGAAAAAAGAAATGGCAAAGCAATTCTGCTTTTTTCTAACGAATTATCCGAAATCATGGAACTTTCTGATCGAATTGGAGTAATTTACGAAGGGAAAATCATGGAAACTTTTGCCAGAGAAGATGCCCAAATTGATAAAATTGGGCTCTTGATGACTGGAGTAAGAGGTGAAAAAAGTGGAGACTAAATCACAAAATCTAAAAGATAAAATAATAATTAATTTAAATGAAAATGTATTTTTAATAATTAGTACTTTTTTTTCTATATTTTTAGGGCTTGTGGTCAGCGGTTTATTGATGTTACTAATGGATCATAATCCGATTACAGCCTATAAACAGATAATTGAGTTTGCTTTTATTGATTCTTATAATATCGCAAATATTTTCGCTAAGGCAACTCCTTTAATTCTAACCGCTCTTGCTTTTGGCTTTGCTTTTCAGGCAAAATTATTTAATATTGGTGCTCAGGGACAGTTTTATATTGGCAGTATTGCAGCAGTATTTATTTCTTTAAAGTTTGGGTGGTTGCCCTCCTTTTTTGTTATAAGCTTCAGTCTACTTTTAAGCCTGCTGGCAGGAGGATTATGGGCCTCAGTTATTGGATATTTTAAAGCGAAATTTAATGCGAATGAGTTTTTGGTCAGTATGATGTCAACATATGTTGCTATTGCAGTAATGGATTTTCTGGTTAGAGGTCCGCTGCAGGAGAGTAAAGGAGAATATCCTCAGACTAATGTGATAGCTGATTCTGCAAAAATTCCGGCAGTGATTTCCCGGACTCAATTTCATTATGGTTTTTTTATTTCTATTTTTGTGGTCTTCGTGATCTATATTTTATTATGGCATACCCGACTTGGTTTTCAAATTAGAGCGGTTGGTCAAAATAGAGATGCTGCCAAATATGCCGGTTTTAGTGAAAAGAAAATTTTTGTTATTGTATTTATGATTTGTGGCGCTTTAGCTGGATTAGCTGGATTTATGCAGGTAAATGGAATTAATCATATGGTAATTCAGGGTTTTGAACCCAATATTGGGGCTACAGGTATTGGAGTTGCTATTCTTGGTAATGCAAATCCCTTTGGTATTGTACTGGCAGCTCTGCTCTTTTCGACTATGGAAGTTGGCGGTTTAATGCTTACTCAAACCAGTACTCTACCCTCAAGTATAATAGGAATCACTCAGGGGCTGGTAGTAATTTTTGTTGTGATTTCTTATTTTATTAATCATAAGTTTAAAGTGTTTAGAGCAAAGAAAAAACTTATGAAAGGGGATGAGGATTAAGATGGCAATAATATTATTATTATCAAGAGCATTACAGATGAGTACTCCCCTGATTTTAGGATCTATAGCAGAGGTTTATTCTGAAAAAACCGGTGTTATGAATATTGCAATTGAAGGGGTGTTTTTGATCGGCGCCTGGGCTGGTTTTGTAGGAGCTTTTACTACAGAAAATATTGTGATAGGTTTTCTTACTGCTCTTCTGGCAGGAATGATAGTGGGTTTAGTCTATGGTTTTATTACAATTATTTTAAAGCAGCACCAGATTGTTACCGGTGTGGCCTTAAATATCCTGCTGGCAGCTCTGGCCGTTTATTTATATCGGGTAATTTTTGGAGTAAGAGTGACTCCTTTAAAAATTAAGCCTTTAAGCCGGCTGGCTCTGCCTTTACTTTCGGATATTCCGGTTGTAGGAGAGATTTTATTTAATCAAAATGTTATGACTTATATTGTTCTGCTCTTTGTCCCGCTTGCCTATTATGTTTTATATAAGACAAGAATAGGTCTAATTATTCGTTCCACAGGAGCAAATCCAGAAGCAGTAGATGCGGCCGGAATAAAAGTAGAAAAAGTTAGATATTTAACAATTATTGTAAGCAGTGGTTTCGCTGCTTTAGCCGGATCATTCTACACACTTGCTTTTTTAGGTATGTTTTCACAGGATATAATTGGCGGTAGAGGCTGGATTGCTTTTGCTATTTGTTTTTTAGGTAACTGGCATCCAGTAGGCGCACTTCTTGGGGCTTTAGCCTTTGGTCTGGCAGATGGTTTATCAGTATTTTTTCAGACAGCCAGTGTAAAAATAATTCCTAACGAGTTTATAATTGCTCTTCCATATATTTTAACTATTGCTGCAACAGTAGCCAGAAAGAGTTTTAGTGTTCCCGAATATTTAGGGGTTCCCTATGTTAAAGAAGAAAATTAATAAAATAAAAGATTAAGCTGTTTTGCCTGCAGATATTCTGCAGGTTCTTCTTTTAAAGCAGGAATTATTATAATTATCAAGAAAGATAATGATAGCACTAAATAAAATATTGGTTTATGAAAGGTGATTTTGAATGTCAGAATTAAAGAGATTTGGAGTTTCAATAGAAGAAAATTTGCTCCAGAAATTTGATCAGTTAAATGAAGGTATATATAATAATCGCTCTGAAGCAATTAGAGATTTAATTAGGAATAAAATAATTGCAGAGGAAAATACAAAAAAAGATGCAGATGTTGTAGGTACAATCACTCTGATTTATGATCATCATCAAACCGGTTTGACCGACAGGATGAATCAACTTCAGCATGATTATCACTGTCTTTTTAAGACAAATCTGCATCTGCATCTAGATAGAAATTACTGCCTGGAAGTTATAGTTGTTGAGGGTCTGCAAAGTAAGTTAAGGAAAATAAGTTCTAAGTTAATTGCCTTAAAGGGTGTTAAACACGGTAAATTAACTGTAACTAAAATTGAGGGAATGGAAAATTGATTTAGCTTTCTGTTTTTGTCCCGAAGGCATTAATCATTTTAAATAATATAATTATTATTGAAACTCCTGCAGTAATCACTACTGCCATATTGGAGTTCTCATAACCAAGCTGGGCTCCAATAATTCCAGTTAAGGCCCAGATAAAAACTAGAGCAAAAGGAATATTTTTATATTTATCTAGAATTTTGACTGCGATAAATAATCCGATCAGGATTCCTATAATTGCTGCAATGCTTAAAAAATTAGCTGGCCAGTTATCATTAAAATAGACTAATAAAGCCATAAAATTAGCTATGGAAGCAATAGTTACCCAGGCAGTATAGATACTGAAAGGCAGTTTTAAACCAAGATATTCAGCCCTTTGATATTGCTGATGCTGATGCAGTCTTTTAAATATTTTAAACAGAGAAAATGGAAGAAGTAAAATTATAATCATTGATAGTGGAATCTGTTTGTGATGCCAGAGATAAAGCCAGCTCATATTGGCCAGTGATGCGATAATAAAGTAAGGACCTGTTGAAAAATTTTTGTTTATTTCACTCTGGCCCAGAAATTGATAAATAATAAAAATAATTAGCAGAGTGTAAATTACCCCCCAGATAGAAAATGTAAATCCCGCTGGTGTAAATGGATTTTGATATAAGGCAGAAACTTCACCACTTGTAACCCCATTAATTGGCAAATAATTTGCCAGAAAGTTAACAAATATAGTCAGCAGTAAGAATACTAAATTAACTATTTTAAGACCGATCTTATTTTTCGCCATTAACTCACCCCTTTAAATTTTTGTTCAGATTTTTAATTTAGATTTTAATATTGGATGACAGTTGGGATTCTATATTCTGTTGCCAATAACATCTATATTTTATATTTCTTTTTAACTTTATTAAGTCCTGCAAAGTTATAATCATATCAGTACATTATCATGCTAAAGAACAAAAGAAAAAATATTGAAAAAATTTACACAAAGCCCTTGCAAAATAATTTTAAAGTAGTATAATGAACTTGAACCGACAGAGAGTGAGTAGCTGAGTTTACTATTAGGTCGGTGGTTTATATTACTTGGAACAAAGTAGATGTGCAGCGAGTATGTTCCCTCAACAAAATTATTAAGGGGGGCATTACTAATGAGAACTATTTTTAAGCACAAGCGCGCTCACAAGGATCACAAGGAACAAATCAATGTTAACACTAAGTCTGACACAGAGGCACATGTTAAACTAAAAGATAGCGCCTTGATGGATTACTACATGATGGGTGGCTATTAAAATCAAAAAGAAAGAATTAAGACCCGGGGCTTTTTGCCCCGGTTTTTATGTGTTTTAGTCAGAAAAAAATTTCATACAATTTTTGAAATAATTGAGTTAATTGTTTGACTTTTAAAAATACTCCTGTTATAATTATTTTGGAAGCGGTTCCAAATTTATTTTTTTATGGTTTTGGAAGTGGTTCCAATAAAACAAAATTTTAAGGGGGATTTATTAAATGAAATCTTTTCGTTCAATTGTTTCAGTTTGTTTAGCTTTATTTATGATTTTAGGTCTTAGTGCAGTTGGTTTTGCTCAGGAAGTGGAATTAGAGTTTTTTCAGAATAAGAGAGAAGCTGTTGAAACTTTTGACAAATTAATTGAAAAATTTGAAGCAGAGAATCCAAATATTGATATTAAACAAAATCATGTGCCAGAAGCAGAAACAGTTTTAAAATCAAGATTGGCTAAAAATAATATACCCGATATTATGGGCCTGGGAGGTAATTTTACTTATGGTCAAATCGCTGACGCCGGAATACTAAAGAATTTTGATCAGGCTTCATATTTAAGTAATACTCAAACAGCCTATCAGGAAATGCTTCAGGATTTACATGAAGGAAGCACTAACTACGGTGTTCCTTATACAGCAAATGCAAATACTGTTTTATATAATAAAGATAAGTTTGAAGAACTTGGTTTAGATATTCCACAGACATGGGACGAATTTATCCAGACAGCAGAAACTATTCAGGAAAATGGTGGAACTCCTTTTTATTTAACATTTAAAGATGCCTGGACTATTATGGTTCCCTGGAATTCTTTAGCTGCCAATTTACATGGAGAAAACTTTATTGAACAGCGCTTAGAAAATGAAACTACTTTTGAAGACAGGTATCAAAAGGTGGCTGAAAGAATTTATAAGCTTTTAGATTATGGTCAGAATGATATTTTTGGTTATGGTTACAGCCAGGGGAATCAGGCATTTGCCAATGGAGAATCATTTATGTATATCCAGGGTGTTTGGGCAATTAATCCGATATTGGAATCAAATCCTGATTTAAATCTGGGAGCATTTGCTTTACCAGCAGTTAATGAAGCAGATGAAAATATGCTGGTCTCTGGTGTAGATACAGTATTAACTATGAACAAAAACACTGACCATCCAGAAGCAGCAGAAAAGTTTATTAAATTCTTATTGGAAGAAGAAAATGCTCAATTCTATATTGATGAACAGATGACTTTCTCTGCAGTAGAAAATGTATTTCAGGAAGACCCCACAGTTGTTGATTTAAAGACATATTTTGAAAGTGGAAATATTGCGCCTTTCCCTGATCATTACTATCCATCTGGAATGCAGGTTCCTAACTTAATTCAAGGTTTCCTACACGAAGGTGATGTGGAAGAATTCTTAAATACTCTTGATTCAGAATGGAATAAGGTACAGTCCAGATAAGAAGTTAAAGTCTTTAATATAGGAGTTCTTCTCAAAATGAGGAGGACTCCTTAATTATAGAAGGAGGAGAAAGTAATGAAAAAAACTTCATCCGTATTTTACTGGATGACAATACCGGCATTTATCTTATTTTTTGTTTTTCATACTCTTCCGGCACTACAGGGGATATTTTATAGTTTTACAGATTACATAGGATTTGGAGACTATGCTTTTGTTGGATTTAGAAATTTTATTAATCTGTTGAATGATGGAAGAGCTTTTGATGCTTATATTTTCACATTTAAATTTGCTATTGTATCAACAATTATAGTAAATATACTGAGTTTATTAATTGCTTTAGGCTTAAATGCAAAAATTAAGTTTAAAGATACTTTTAGAGCAATTTATTTTGTTCCATATATGTTGAGTATATTAGTTGTTGGTTATATTTTTAATCATATTTTTACATTTATAGTTCCAGAAATTGGCCGCAACCTGGGGATAGATATTTTAAGCAAAAACATTTTAGGTAATATGGATTTAGCCTGGGTTGGAGTAGTTATTCTTGCTGTCTGGAATTCCAGTGGCTTTAATACTCTGTTATATCTATCTGGCTTACAAACAGTTCCAGATGAATTATATGAGGTAGCTAAAATAGATGGTGCAGGTAAATGGGATCAGTTTAAGCATATTACATTTCCGTTGATTGCTCCTTTTTTCACCATTAATATTGTTATTTCTATGCGCGGGTTTTTAATGGTTTTTGACCATATTATGGCTTTAACTCAGGGAGGACCTGGACGGGCAACAGAATCGATAACATTACTTATTTATAATGGTGGTTTTATGGGTGGAGAATTTGCCTATCAAACTGCAAATGCAGTTGTCTTTTTAATTGTAGTTTTATCTATTTCTTTATTCCAGATCAAAGTACTGCAGAAACGTGAGGTGGATTACTAATGAAAGAGAAAACAAATTGGTGGGCGACAGGTTTACTTCTTTTAGGATCATTTATTATAATAATTCCACTCTATATGGCTTTAATAGTTTCACTAAAAAACCCACAGCAGCTGGCAGAATCGATACTGGCCGTACCGGATACTTTTCAATTTCGTAATTATCTAGAAGCAATTAAACTGACTAATTATTTTCAGAGTTTAAAAAACAGTGCTTATGTTACTATTCCAACGGTGGCAATTGTATTGGTTGTTAATTCAATGGTTTCTTATGCTATAGCAAGAAATATGCATAAAAAATATTTTAAATTTCTATATTTCTATTTTATTAGTGCAATGTTTATACCATTTCCTTTAATTATGCTGCCTTTAGTTAAAGAAATGGCAATGATTAGCCTTGATAATCTTCATGGTCTTATATTATTATATATAGTATATGCCCTACCCTTAAATGTTTTTATTTATGTAGGTTATATAAAAACTCTACCAAAAAGTATAGAAGAAGCGGCTATAATAGATGGTGCAAATGTCTGGCAGATTTTTTGGAGGATTATATTTCCTGTACTTAAACCAATTAATGCCACAGTGGCAATTTTAACTGCTTTAAAGGCCTGGAATGACTTCTTATTACCATTATTGATGATTAGTGATCGTTCCAGTATGACATTACCCTTAGTTCAACATGTTTTTCAATCACAGTTTAGTACAGATTATAGTTTAGCTTTTGCTTCTTATATACTTGCATTACTCCCTATGCTATTGGTTTATATTATTGCACAAAAGAAAATAATCAGTGGAGTTATGAGGGGATCAGTGAAAGGATAATTAATAGTATGGCTAAAGATAAGGTTAATATTTATGATGTAGCAAAAAAAGCTGGAGTTGGGATTGGAACAGTTTCAAGAGTTCTTAATAACAGTCAAAAAGTTAAAGAAGAAACTAGAGATAAAGTCCTGGAAGTAATGAAAGAACTAAATTATCGTCCTAATAAGTTAGCACAGAATCTGGCAAGCCAAACTGCCAATGCGATTGCAGTTATTGTACCAACTTTTATTGATCATTATTTTGTCGAAGTATTAAAAGGAATTCAGGATGCTTTGGAGGAAGAAAAAATTGATTTAATATTATACAAGATTGATAAAGATGAAAAAATGATGGATAAGATTATGGATATAGTGCAGAGTAAAAAGGTAGATGGTATTGCAGCTGTGACAATGGATATTTCAAAGCACGATTATAAAGCATTATTAAAAGAGGATGTACCGGTAGTACTTGCAGATGAAAACACATCTGACTTTCATTCAATCTATTTGGATGATATTAAGGGTGCTGAAATGGCAATTAATTATCTGCTAAATTTGGGACATAAAAAGATTGCTTTTATAGATGGTTTAAAAGAAAGTCAGCATGGAAGTGATCGTCTTAAAGGTGTAAAAAAAGCTCTTGGATCAAAAAACCTGCAGCTGGCTTCTGAACTTTTAAAATTTGGAGATTTTCATACTGAAGACGGCTATCAATCAATGCAGGAGATCCTTTCCCTTCCGGAAGAAAAATGGCCGACAGCAGTTTTTGCCGCTTCTGACAATCAGGCAATCGGTGTCCTGCAGGCTATGGAAGAAAAAAAGCTCAAGGCTCCAGATGATATTGCAGTAGTCGGTTATGATAATATAGAATTGGCTAAATATCTAAAGATCACAACAATCTGGCAGCCCATGTATCAGTTAGGACACCTGACTATTGAAGTGCTGCTTAAAGCAATTAATGGAGAAATAGAAGGTAAATTCAGTAAAGAGTTAGAATTAAAATTACTGAAACGAGAAACTGCTTAAAATAATAACTTTTTTCTGATATGATATTATTTATAAATATAAAATAAATTGAAGAAAAGGTGTTTTTATGGATCACAAGAAGAAAAAATATTTATTAATTGCTTTAATTTATGTTGCTTTTATTTCCCTTGGCTTACCAGATGGGCTGCTCGGGGTTGCCTGGCCCGAGATGAGGGACAGTTTTTCTCTTCCCCTTGATGCGCTGGGGATAATCTTAATTGGTTCAACTACAGGTTATCTGCTTTCCAGTTTTTTTAATGGATTTTTTATGCGTAAAATTGGTGTGGCAGTTCTGCTTGCTTTAAGCTGTCTGGCTACAGCCTTAGCCTTAATAGGTTATACTCTTGTTCCTGTCTGGTGGCTTTTACCGCTGCTTGCTGTTCTGGCAGGCCTTGGGGCAGGAGCAATTGATGCCGGATTAAATACATATGTAGAAAAAAATTTTAATGAAGGTTTAATGCAGTGGCTGCATGCCAGCTTTGGAGTTGGAGTTACAATCGGACCAATAATTATGTCTTCGGCTATCAAATATTTTGACAGCTGGAGGGTTGGTTATTTGATTGTCGGTTCAGCCCAGATATTGCTGGCCCTGACCTTTGCCCTGACTCTGTCACTCTGGCAGGATCCAAAAAAGGCGAGTAAAGCAGCAGAGCAAAGTAATAAAAAACGTGGTAAAAATAAGCAGCAGGAGATAAAGATGTTTGAGACTCTCAAATATTTTCCGGCTCTTTTAAGTGTGTTATTATTTTTTATTTATACTGGAATTGAACTAACTCTCGGGCACTGGACTTTCACCCTTTTTACTGAATCAAGGGGAATAAGGACTTCAATAGCAGGTATTTGGGTAAGTGTCTACTGGGGTTCTTTTACAGTTGGTAGAATTCTGGCTGGGTTTTTAGCCTATAAGTTTTTGAGCAGGAAAATTGCCAAAAATGCAGCTTTTTTAGGCCTTTTTGGAAGTGCTTTAATAGCTATAAATTTAAGCAAGTGGTTGTCTCTGCTCGGTTTAGCTTTAACCGGAATTGCTATTGCTCCAATTTTTCCGGCTTTAATATCCAGCACTTCTTACAGAGTTGGGAAAGGACACACTGTCAATACAATTGGGATGCAGATCTCAGCTGCCGGCCTTGGAGGAGCTTTACTGCCTGGATTAGCAGGTGTGCTGGCAAATAATATTTCGCTGGAGATAATTCCAGTTTTTATAATCATATTATTTATTACATTTTTACTAATTAATAATCTGATTACTAAGCTTAGTAGTCAGGCTGCTAAAAATGCAGCATAATTAATATATATTAATGACAATGGAGGTATAACAATGAATAAAAAATGGTGGAAAGAAGCGGTAGTTTATCAGATTTATCCCCGCAGTTTTAAAGACAGCAACGGTGATGGAATTGGAGATTTAAGAGGAATTATAGAAAAAATAGATTATTTAGATGAACTTGGAGTAGATGCAGTCTGGTTAAATCCGGTTTATCAGTCCCCCAATGATGACAATGGTTATGATATTAGTGATTATAAAGCTATTATGGATGAGTTTGGGACAATGGAAGATTTAGAGGAATTGATGGTTTTACTGCACGAGCGAGACATTAAATTGATTATGGATCTGGTGATCAATCACAGTTCTGATGAACATCAGTGGTTTGAAGAATCCCGCAAAAGCAAAGATAATCCCTATCGTGATTATTATATCTGGAAAGACGGCAAAAATGATGGACCTCCCAATAACTGGAAGGCATTTTTTGGCGGCTCTGCCTGGAAGTATGATGAAAATACTGATCAATATTATCTGCATCTTTTCTCACCCAAACAACCAGATTTAAACTGGGAGAATCCTGAAGTTCGAAATGATCTTTATGAGATGATTAACTGGTGGCTTGAAAAAGGTATAGATGGCTTTAGACTTGATGTAATTAATTTAATTTCTAAAGATCAGCGTTTTCCTGACGGTGAGCAGGATGGACTTGCAGGACACGAATATTTTGCCAATGGTCCTCGAGTGCATGAATTTATCCAGGAGATGGCCGAGGAAACATATAATAATTATGATGCAATGACAGTGGGTGAAACTCCTTTTGTGGATAAAGATGAAGCACTAAAATTTGTCAAAGAAGAAAGAAAAGAATTCTCAATGGTAATTCCCTTTGAGCATCTTGAATTTGACCGCAAAGAGGGCTGGGAGAAGATAACTGAATGGGATCTAAAAGAGCTCAAGGATTTAATGAGTGAGTGGCAGTATAAGCTGCAGGAAAATAACGGCTGGACCAGTCTCTATTTCTGCAACCATGATCAGCCCAGAATCGTCTCTCGTTATGGAGATGATGGCAAGTATCGAAAAGAGTCAGCTAAGCTTCTGGGAACAATGCTGCACACCCTAAGAGGAACTCCGTTTATCTATCAGGGTGAAGAAATTGGGATGACAAATATTAGTTTTGAATCCTTAGATGATTTTGATGATATTGAAACTCGTGGTTATATTAAGGATGTTCAGGAAAAGGGAGAGTTGAGTGAAGAAGAAATTTTAGAAATTGCTAATTACCGAACCAGAGATAATGCCCGCACACCGATGCACTGGGATGGCAGTAAATATGCTGGTTTTTCTGAGGCTGAGCCGTGGTTGAAAATGAACAAAAACTATCCTGAGATCAATGTAAAAGAAGATTTGGCATCTGAGGATTCAGTTTTTGAATATTATAAGCAGATGATTGCTCTGCGCAAAGAATATTCAGTTTTTGCCTACGGTAAATATGATATTTTACTTGAAGAAGATCAGGATATTTATGCCTATCAGAGGTTGGGAGAAGATAATAATCTGCTTGTGCTTTTAAACTTCAGTGAAAATGAAGTGGACTATGATTTGAGTTCTGAAGTAGAAATTGAAAAAGCAGAATTGATCTTAAATAATTATCAAAATGAAGCTGATTTTAAAGTTCAGGCCAGTTTAAGACCTTATGAAGCGAGAGTTTATCTCTATTAATAAACAAAATAAGGAAACCAAAGTTAATTTTGCTTGACTTTAAAATCAAATAGATATATCATTAATGTAAGAATAGTCGCACAACTCCGAGTGTATTTAAGCTAAGATGAATAGTTATGCTTAATACACCGATAGGGTTTAGAGGGAAACCTTTGGGCCTCCCGGAATGGAAAGGAGTGATCGATTTGGATTGCATTAATTTTAATCCGCCCTAAAACTTCCGGTAATGCTGCCGGGAGTTATTTTTTTGAGCATATTTTTAGTTTTTCGAGCTTATGATTAGATTTAACCAGAAAAAAATATATGTAAATCAAAATAGGGGGATTACTATGTCAATTAAGAAAATTTTATTATCATTATTAATATTAATGCTGATTTTTAGCTCAGCTGCGGCTGCTCAGGAAGTTTTAACAATGGCCACTACAACAAGTACCGAGAATTCAGGTCTGCTGGATGAGTTAATTCCACCATTTGAAGAAAAATTTGATGTGCGGGTTGATGTCGTAGCAGTTGGAACCGGTGCAGCTATAGAGCTCGGCCGTAATGGGGATGCAGATATTATTTTTGTCCATGCACGAGAAGCAGAAGATGAATTTGTAGCCAGCGGCTATGGAGTTAACAGAAGAGATGTAATGTATAATGACTTTGTCATTTTAGGGCCACCATCAGATCCAGCAGATATTAAAGAGACAGAAACTGCAGTTGAGGCTTTTCAGAAAATTAAAGAGGAAGAAGCAGAATTTGTTTCTCGTGGTGATGATTCAGGCACTAATAAGAAAGAACTATCTATCTGGGATAGTGCTGAGATAGCTCCAGAAGGCAGCTGGTATTTAGAAAGCGGTCAGGGAATGGGACCCAGTATTAATATGGCCAATGAGCGTCAGGCATACATTTTAGCTGACAGAGGAACATATTTAGCTTACAGTGGGGATGTTGAACTGGAAATTGTAAATAGTGGAGCTCCTGAGCTCTTTAATCCTTATGGAATCATTCCAATTAATCCCGCCTATCATACACATGTAAACTACCAGCTGGCAATGGCCTTTACCGGCTATGTAACTTCTCAGCAGGGGCAGCAGATAATTGATAATTATATGCAGTATGATGAACAGTTATTTTACCCTTCCGCAATTAAAGCAGAAGATTTAGAAGAGTAAAAATAAATTTAAAAAACTCAGCTGGCTACAGTTCTAATCTGCAGCTGGCTAATCTAATTTTGATATTCAGGAGGAAAAATGTGGACTATTATACTGATGCAATAATCAGAGCTCTACAGCTAATAATCAACCTTGATCCAGAAGTTATCCAGGTAGTTACAACTTCACTTAAAATTTCTATCTCATCAACTTTAATAGCTTCAATTATTTCTATTCCACTGGCAATTTTAATTGCCCGGAATAAATTTAAAAGCAAGAAATTTATTAATATTATTTTAAACACATTGCTCAGCTTGCCCACAGTTGTGATCGGTATTTTTGTTTACTCACTTATATCACGCAGAGGAGTTTTAGGAGAGCTGGATCTGCTTTTTACACCAATTGGAATTATAATGGGGCAGGTAATACTGATCATACCTTTAATAACTGCTCTGATTAGAAATGTTATATTTTCAATGGATGAAAAACTTTACAAAACAGCAACTTCAATGGGGGCCAGCCGCAGCCAGAAGTTTAAGCTTTTAATTTTAGAAGCTAGATATGGAATTATTGGTGCTGTGATTGCTGGATTTGGTAGAGTTTTAGGAGAGATTGGAGTTTCCATGATGCTGGGTGGAAATATAAAAGGAGTTACCAGAACTATAACAACTGCTATGTCTCTGGAAACAAATAAAGGCCGCTTTGCTTTTGCCCTGGCATTAGGAATTATTCTCTTATCGCTTTCATTTTTAATTAATTTTGTTACTTATTTTCTGCAGGAGGGAAAAAATTATGCCAGAAGATAAAATTATTGAAGTTAAAAAGATTAAAAAGGTCTGCAGGGATAAGACTATTTTAGATATCGATCAGTTTTCAGTTTTAAAAAATAAGTTTAATTTTATTATTGGCGGTAATGGCAGTGGTAAAACTTCTCTTTTAAATATTTTAAGTCTGGTTGACCAGGATTATCAGGGAGAACTTTTCTATAAAGGCCGGTTAGTAAAAAAAGATCAGCAGAATTTAGAACTCAGGCGCAAACTTTCTGTAATCTGGCAGGATCCTTATCTTTACCGCGGTAATGTTTTTTATAATATTGCATTACCTTTAAAACTAAGAGATATTGATCAGGAAATAATCAACAAAAAAGTAAAAGAGATAGCATCCAGACTTGAAATAACTGACCTGCTGGAACAGTCAGCTCATACTCTTTCTGGAGGAGAAAGACAAAAAACTTCAATTGCTAGAGCTTTGATTTCAGATCCCGAGATTTTATTTGTAGATGAAGCAACTACAAATTTAGATGAAGAAAGCATTCAATTTTTTAATTCTCATTTTGCTGATCTGGTGACCGATGAGATGACTGTGGTGATGGTCAGTCATGACAGGAGGCAGATTAAACAGCTTGCAGACCAGATAACTTTACTTAAAGCTGGAGAAGTAGAAATAACTAAAGCTATAAATAATTTCAATTTTGAATTATTTGGTGCAGGAATCGAATCCCCAATAGCAGAATTAGTATAGTATAGAGGTGAAGAAAATGAAAAAAATCCTATTAAAAAATGCCAAGGTTGTTGATGATAAAGGTATCAGAAAGTCAGATTTAGTTATTGAGGGAGAAAAAATTGCTGCTGAAGAAAAGCGTGGTTTTTTTGAAGCAGATGAACAAAAAGGAGAATTTAAAGTAATTGATCTTGCTGGTAAATATCTATTTCCGGGGATTATAGATGCCCATACCCACTATTCACTCCACTCTCGAGGGACTGTAACTGCAGATGATTTTTATCAGGGTAGTATTGCTGCAGCAGCCGGAGGAGTAACAACTGTTATTGACTATATTGATTTTCCAGAAGATGGAAACTTCAAAAAATCAGTTGCTGAAAGAAAAAAGGAAGCTCAGGATTCAATTATAGATTATAATTTTCATCAGGTAGTTCAGAAATTCAACTCTAAAATTTCAGAGAATTTAGCCGATTTAAAGGAACTGGGTCTGGCAAGTATTAAGCTTTTTACTACCTATAAAGATGTTGGTTATATGATAGAAAGGGATAAATGGTCTGAATTATTTAAACGCTTAAAAGAGATTGAAATTTTACCCCAGGTACATGCTGAAGATGATGATTTAATCCAGGATTTAAAAGCCGCCTACAGCAAAAGAAATTTAATAGAGCCCAGATACCATCCTTCCATTAGACCTGCAGCTGCGGAAGCACTAGCAGTTAAAGATATGGGGGAAGAGGCTCTGAAAGCTGATATTCCACTCTATATTGTTCATCTGTCTTCTGCAGAAGGACTGGAAGCTGTTAGAGAATTAAGAGCAGTGAAAGCTCAAATTTATGCAGAAACAACTCCTCATTATTTAATGCTTGATAATTCATATTTAACCCGTGAGGATGCCCAGCTATTTTTAATGACACCACCACTGAGAAATAAATATGATAACCAAATTCTATGGGAGGGCATCAGTCAGAGTGAGTTTCAGGTTGTAGCAACTGATCACTGTGCTTTTAATAAAGAAAAAAAAATGCAGTCAGATTCCAGCCTGGAAATTTTGCCGGGAATACCGGGAACCGAAACTTTATTGTCCTTGATTTACAGTTCAGGAGTTAGAAATAATCGAATTACAATTAGAGAAATGGTAGAGCTGCTTTCGATTAATCCAGCTAAAATATTCGGACTCTACCCAGAAAAAGGTTCGCTTGAGCCGGGAACTGATGCAGATCTAACAGTTTTTGATCCAAATGTAGAGAAAAAATTAACTGCAGAAAACTTACATTCTGCAGCTGAATACAGTCCTTATCAGGATTTTACAGTTAAGGGATATCCGGTTATGACATTTAGACGCGGTGAGCTGATTTTTGATAATAAACTGCGGGCAGAAAAGGGAAGCGGTAGATTTATTTTTGCCCACAGCTCAAGTCTTCTGTAGTACCATTTTTATCGAGGCGCTGCTGATTCATTTTTACTGATAATTTGCAGAGGCCTTCGTTAATTAACTGTTCTTCCAACAAAATATCTTCCGGGACTTTTAAGGGCACTTCAGTAAAATCCCAGATAGCTTTAATTCCGGCCGCTGCCAGGCGGTCGGTTATTTTTTGTGCTGCAGCTCCAGGAACAGTTAAGGCTGCTACATCAACTTTATTATTCTGCAGGAAATTTTCTAAGTTATTAACACTCTGGATTTCGATATCATTGATTACCAGCCCAATTAACTTTGGATTTTTATCAAAGATAGAAATTAGTTTATAACCTCTTTCAGTGTAACCTTTGTTATAAGCTAAGGCCTGGCCGAGGTGTCCGGCTCCAATAATAATTATCTTCTTTTTATAGTTAAAGCCCATAATAATACTTATCTGCTGAAAAAGACAGTAGACATCATAACCATAACTTTTACGACCAAAAGTTCCAAAATAACTTAGATCTTTACGAATCAAAGAGCTGCTAAAACCTGTTAACTCGGCCAATTCTTCCGAAGAAATATATTCTTTGGTTGAACTCTGCAAATTTTTCAGATGCTGATAATATACCGGTAGACGGCTGATTATTATATCTGGTATTTTATTTAATTCTTTTCCCATAATTTAACCTCCAGTACTATTGTTAAAAAAATAACATTCTCTAATTTTATTTTATCTTAATTGAGAACTTTTTTCAACAATCATTAGCATATTTTTCCTAAAAATGATTGCAAAAAGCAGTTGGTTTTCGAGGCAGGATATATTTGCTTTTTGAAGAATTAATAAATAAAGAGTTTATGTTAGAATTTTCTTAACTAATGATTTTAAAATAATAATTTTGCAGCAGAAGGAGTGAAAAAAATGGATAAATATAAAATTCCTATTTCAAACTTAGATTTTAATTTTAAGGCAGAAGAACTCGATTTTGAAACAACAGAAGAACTTTCTGCAATTGATGAAGAAATAATTGGTCAAAATAGAGCAGCTGATTCGCTCGATTTTGGAATGAGAGTTAATAAGAGCGGCTATAATATTTTTATGGCTGGAGAATCTGGAACCGGAAAATCAACATATGCTGAGAATATGGCCGAAGAAAAATCAGCCAAAATGGAGCAGCCGAAGGATATTTTATATGTCTTTAATTTTTCTGAGCCCGAAAAACCAAGAGTGATGAGGGTACCTGCTGGAATGGGCAATGATTTAAAAACTGATATGGAAAAAATAGTCGAAGAACTGCAGGAAGAAATCCCCCGTGCATTTGAAGGAGAGGAGTATGAGGCTGAAAGGAAAGAAATTTTAAATGAGTATCAGCCTAAATCCAATAAAGTAATGCAGGAGTTTGAAGATTCCGCTCGAGAAAGAGGGTTTATGCTGCAGAATACCTCGCAGGGTCTGGTGCCTGTACCAATTGATGAGGATGGAGAACCAATCTCGCGCGAAGATTTTCAAGAGATGGATGATGAGAAAAAAGACGAAATCAGAAATAAAAGTCAAAAAATCCAGAATGAAATTTCTCAGATAATGAGGGAGATTCGTTCGATTAAGGAAGAGGCACAGGATGAACTGGCAGCTTTAGAAAAAAAGATAGGTATTTCTGTTGTTCAGCCAATAATCTGTCACCTGCAGGATAAATATGAAGACTGTGAGGAAATAGTTAATTATTTAGAAGAAGTTCAGGAGGATATAGTAGATAATATCGACCGCTTCCGCAGTAATGATGAGGATCAGCAAAATCCGTTTCTGGCAATGCAGCAGGATGATGACGGCAGCTTCTTTATCCGCTATCAGATCAATATTTTTGTTAATAACAGTAAAACTGAAGGAGCCCCAGTGATTTATGAGAAAAACCCCACTTATTATAACCTATTTGGTAAGATTGAGGGTAAAAGCCAGTTTGGAACTATTACCACTAATTTTACAATGATCAGAAGTGGTTCACTGCACCGGGCAAATGGAGGGTTTTTAATTGTCCATGCCAAAGATCTGCTGACAAATCCCTTCTGCTGGGATACTCTCAAGCGGGCTTTAATTAATCAGGAGATCACAGTTGAAAACATTGGGGAACAGTACCGAAGTGTACCAATAATTACTTTAAAGCCGGAAGCAGTTGAGCTTGACCTAAAAATTATTATGATCGGTTCTCCCTATATTTATTATTTACTATATAATTATGATGATGAATTTTCTGAGCTCTTTAAAATTAAAGCAGATTTTGATATTGAAATGGAGAGAAACAAAAAGAATATAGCAAAATTTGCTGACTTTATTTCTTCAGTGATCAATAGAGATGAGCTTAAAGAATTCAGTGCAGAGGCAGTTGCAGCAATGATTGATTTCAGCTCTCGTCTGACAGGTGATCGCGAAAAACTTTCAACTAAATTCAATGAAATTATAGAGATTTTAGTAGAAGCAGATGTCTGGTCAGATAGTTTTGGTGAAGAAATTGTCAGTGCCAGCTCTGTCAAAAAAGCAATTGATGAAAAGGAGAGGCGCTCCAATCTGCTGGAAGAAAAAATTCAGGAGCAGATTGATCGAGATCACCTTCTGCTGGATGTTAGCGGTAGTGAAATTGGTCAAATTAATGGGCTTTCGGTTTATCAGGCCGGTAATTACAGTTTTGGTCGTCCAGCCCGAATCACAGCCCGCAGTTATCTTGGTAAAGAAGGAGTTATTAATATTGAGCGGGAGGCCAAGATGAGTGGTCGGATTCACAGCAAAGGTGTTATGATTTTAACCGGTTATTTAGGAGGTAAATACGCCCAGGATTCCCCACTCAGCCTTACAGCTTCGATTGCCTTTGAGCAGAGTTATGGTGGAGTTGACGGTGATAGTGCAACCTGTGCTGAAGTAGTCGCTCTGCTTTCTTCCCTGGCTGGAATTCCAGTTCGGCAGGACATAGCAATTACAGGTTCAATGAATCAAAAAGGAGTTGTTCAGCCAATAGGTGGAGTCAACGAAAAGATTGAAGGTTTCTTTAAAGTCTGTCAGGCTAAAGGACTTACTGGTGAGCAGGGAGTGATAATTCCCCAGCGAAATCTGGATAACTTAATGCTGAATCAGGAAGTGGTTGAAGCAGTAGATCAGGGTAAATTCAACCTTTACAGTATAGATGATATTGATCAGGCCCTGGAGATTATGCTCGCTAAAGAGGCGGATCAAATCCACAGTGCTGTAAAAGAAAAATTAGAAGAATATGCTGAGCTGGAAGCAGAAAATTATGGAGAGCTAGAAGAAGATGAAGAAGAAAATAATGCAGAAAATAATAGCGATGAAGATTAAATAAATTAGTCCAGCAATTTATCTGAATAAAAAATGTTGTTGATTTTCTTTAAATAATATTTAAAATCAGATAGATTGTAGTTAGAGGTGAAAATAATGAGAAAAATAATTAAAAATGCAAATATAATTTTAGAAGATAGAATAATTAATAATGGTTCATTAATTTTTTCGGAAGCAGAGGCTGAAATTGAAAAAGTGGCTGCCTATAATCTAAGTGAGGAAGCTGAAATGGAGGTTATAGATGCCCGGGGTGGTTATCTTGCTCCGGGAATGATCGATACCCATATCCATGGTGGTGGAGGTTTTGATACCATGGATGCTTCGACTGAGGCCTTAAATAAAATCAGTAAAGTTCTGGCCTCTCATGGGGTAACTTCTTTTCTGCCGACAACTATGACAATGGCCAGAGATAAAATTCAGGCTGCTCTGCAAAATATTCGTCAGGCTAAAAAAGAGGGCACAGATGGTGCTCGGGTTCTGGGAACTCATGTTGAAGGACCATTTATTAGTCCTGATTATATTGGCGCCCAGAACAGTGAAAATTTAATTAAGCCAGAGCTTGAACTTTTAAGAGACTTTTATGATGTAGTAGAAATTGTAACTATGGCTCCTGAAGTTGAGGGAGCACTGGCGCTAATTGAAGAACTTAACGAGCATAAAATTACTGCTTCTGCCGGTCATTCTGCCGCAACTTACGAAGAATTTCAGCAGGCTTATCAGGCAGGAATGGATCACTTTACCCACTTATATAATGCGATGACCGGTCTGCACCACCGCAAACCGGGTCTGGTTGGAGCTGCCTTTGATTCGGAAGCTACAGTAGAATTAATTGTTGATTTGATCCATCACCATCAGGCTGTCGATCGGTTTACCATTCAGGCCAAGGGTGTCGACAGAGTAATTTTAGTTTCCGATGGAATGGAGGCAACCGGCTTAGAAGAGGGCGAATATGAGTTGGGCGGCCAAAAAGTAATTGTCAAAGATGGGGCTGCCAGACTTGAATCCGGTGTTTTAGCAGGCAGTGTTTTAACTCTTGATCAGGCAGTAAGAAACTTACTTGAAGTTACAGATCTAACAGTTCCAGAAATCTTCAGAATGGTAACTTTAAATCCGGTTGAAAAATTAAATTTAGCCCATAAGTTGGGCAGACTTAAGTCCGGTTATCAGGCTGATCTGGTGCTTTTTGATCAGAATTTTAAAGTTCAGAAGACCTTTGTTAAGGGAAAAGAAATAAGGCAATAAATTTAAGAATTATATAGATTGAGAGAGCTAATTGCCTTTAATCTGTTTTTAAAACTGAAATTTACTCTTTTACATTTTTGACCTTCCCTGACTTTGGGCATATAATATAAGTAGATAATAAAAGTGAAAAAATAATATCAATTTAAATTCGGAGGTGGTTTTATGTTTGATTTAGTACCATTTAGAAACCGCAGTCGGAGAGATGTTGCTGAAAGAGAAGAAGATCCTTTCAACAGCCTGGTTTCCGGTTTCTTTGATGATGTTATGGATTTTGCCGGACGCAGTTTTAGAGCTGATATTAAAGAAAGTGATGACGAATACACTATTGAAGCTGAAATGCCAGGCATGAACAAAGAAGATATCAATCTGGAAATTAATGATGATTATCTAACAATTTCTGCTGAGCACAAAGAAGAAAAAGAAGAAAAGAAAGAAAATTATATTCGTCGTGAGAGAAGAGCTGGCAGATATAGCCGCAGTTTCTATCTCGAAAATGTAAATCAGGATGATATTAAGGCAGAATATGAAGAAGGTATTTTAAAGGTTCATCTGCCTAAAGAAGAAAAAACTCCTGTTAAAAAGCGTACAATTGATATTGAATAAATTTTTAAGAAGATCTAAATTACCCGACCTGATGGTCGGGTTTATTTTTTATCTGAAGTTAATTAATTGAAGAATTTATAATTGTGAAGTATAATATAGTTATAGTTTAGTAATAACTATTATAATTTAAATACTAAAATAAACAATTGAGGAAAAAGTTAATTAAAATTTTAGGAGGAAGAATTTTGAATTATCCACAGCTTGATATTTATTTAAAGCAGATAGAGGAAAATGCAAAAAAACTTCAGAGAGATTTAGCAGCTGATGAGATTAAGTTAACAGCTGTTGTTAAAGGCTTTGCTGGAGACTTGAATATATTTAAAGCCTACCAAAGGGCTGGAATTAAGAGTATAGCTGACTCACGTATTGAAAATATTATAAAGTTTAGAAAGGCAGGATTTCAGGATGAGATTTTAATGCTCAGAATTCCAATGCTTTCTGAAATTGAAGAAATTGTTCCTTATATTGATGCTTCTCTCGTAACAGAGTTAAAAACGGCAGAATTATTTTCAAAAAAAGCAGCGGCAGCTGGCAAAGAGATAGATTTAATTATAATGGTAGATATAGGTGATAGAAGAGAGGGGATTCTGGCTGAAAATTTAAGCGAACTGGCCAGGACTATCGAATCTCTGGCAGCAGTTAATTTAAAGGGGATCGGTACCAACCTGGGCTGTTTTGCAGGCATTATTCCTGATAAGAATAACACTGAGAAATTAATTAAGATCAAAAAAGGCCTTGAAGAAGAACTGGGCAGAGAACTTGATATTTTATCAGCCGGTAATACAGCAACTCTCAGACTGCTGGCAGATGAAAAGTTGGCCTCTGAAATAACAAATCTCAGAGTTGGAGAGGCTATTTTGCTGGGTACAGATATTATTAATGAGAGCCTGATTACAGGTCTTAATCATTATAATTTTAGGCTGCAGGCAGAAATTGTTGAGCTGCAGGAAAAGCCCTCCAATCCTGAGGGGGAAATGGCTTTTGGTGGAGCAGGTAGAGGCCAGATTATTGAAGATAAAGGCTTAAGGAAAAGAGCAATTCTGGCAGTTGGAAAACAGGATATTGACTATCACGGCCTTTATCCGGAACTGGAAGGCTTAGAAGTGCTTGGAGCCAGCAGTGATCATCTAATAACAGATATTACTGATACCGATGAAAAGCTGGAAGTTGGCGATATTTTAACTTTCAAAACCAATTACAGTGCTATGCTGAGGGCGATGACTTCTCATTATGTAACAAAAAATTATATAGAATAGAGCTGGAGGGGTATTTTTGGATTTTTATTTAATAATTCTTTTCTTGTTTACAGGAATAATGCTTGGGTTCTGGCTGGAAAAAGAAAATATCTTTGTAAAATTTGCTGATTTAATTACGAAAGTGGGACTGGTGATTTTACTGCTGGCAATGGGAGCCAGCCTGGGCAGCAATGATCAGATCGTATTACAGCTGGGTGAAATTGGGCTTCAGGCTTTTGTTTTTGCAGCTGTTAGCATTATTTTTAGTCTGCTGGCAGTAATTATTTTTGTTAGATTTTTTAATTTAAACAATTTACTTTTAAGTGCTGATCCTGAGACCGAGTCTGAGTTCGAAGATCAGAGTGCTGACAATACAATGACAGTTTTAATTTTTGGCTCAGTTGTTACGGGCATTTTAGCTGGCTATTTTTTACTCAGTGGAGTTGGTCAGGCTTGGCTTGATCCGCTGACAAATTATTCGCTGGCTGTACTACTTTTTGGAGTTGGCATTGATATTGGAGCCAGCCGGGAAGTTCTTGCTGATTTAAAATTGATGGGCTGGAAGCTGCTTGTGATTCCAGTTTTAATTGCTCTTGGTTCACTGGTTGGAGCAGTAATCAGCGGTTATCTTTTTGGCTTTGCGGCCGGGGAGTCAGCAGCAGTTGGAGCCGGTTTTGGCTGGTACAGCCTGTCTGGAGTTTTAATTTCTAAATTACACAGTGCAGAGTTGGGATCACTTGCTTTTTTGAGCAATGTTTTTCGAGAACTTTTAACAGTTATGATTCTGCCCTTAGTAGTTAGATATTTTGGCAGTCTGGCAGCAGTTGCCCCTGGAGGAGCAACTACGATGGATGTAACCTTACCACTGGTTAAAGAATCAGGTGGAGAGGCGGTTGTGATTCCAGCGTTTGTTAGTGGGGCTGTGCTTTCAACCCTGGTACCGATCTTGGTTC
Organism: Halanaerobium sp. ST460_2HS_T2; assembly: GCF_003337665.1. Lineage (NCBI taxonomy): Bacteria > Bacillati > Bacillota > Clostridia > Halanaerobiales > Halanaerobiaceae > Halanaerobium > Halanaerobium sp. ST460_2HS_T2. Next base: position 111,233 of record NZ_QPJF01000001.1, on the reverse strand, counting down.
CTTTATTTTTAAATATTTAAGCTGGAGTTTATATTTTTAATAAATTTCTTTAGAATTTGACAGTAAAGAGATATATTTTAATCAATTGAGATTAGAAAGGGATGAGTTTTATGAATAAAAAAGAAGAAAGCCTTAAAGAAATGAATCAGGCTCTGAGAGCATTAATTGAGCCCGAAGGAGACTGGCTGGCAAATATGGCAAATAGTTCAGCTCTGTTATTTGATCAGATGGATGATCTAAACTGGGCAGGTTTTTATATCTGGAAAAAAGATCAGCTTGTCTTAGGACCTTTTCAGGGTAAAACTGCCTGTGTCAGAATTGATGAAGATAAAGGCGTTTGTGGTACAGCCTATTCGCAGCGAAAGATTATGCTGGTTGATGATGTTCATGAATTTCCCGGTCATATTGCCTGTGATCCGAATTCCCGTTCTGAAATTGTACTGCCGGTAATTGTGGGGGGAGAAGTTATAGCTGTTTTAGACTTAGACAGTCCTAAAAAAGCTCGCTTTGATGAGTTTGACCGCAAATATTTAAAAGAATTTGTTGAAATTTTAGTAGATGAAACTAATTTTCTACCACTGATGGAGAAATTTTAATTAGAGAAAAGTTTTATTTTAAATTCTAGGAGGTATATTCTTGTTTAAAGATAAAGAAGTTTTTCTTTTCGATCTGGATGGAACTCTTTTAAATATTGAAGTTGATGAGTTTTTAAAATATTATTTTGGTGCTCTTTCGGAAAAATTTAGTGATTTATGTGACAGTAAAGAAGAGTTTATAGGACTTTTGACTGCTTCTACAGAAAAAATGATTAGAAATGATGGTTCCAGGTCCAACCAGGAAGCATTTATGGATGATTTTATGGAAAAGCTGAATGTAGAAGAAGAGGATGAAGCTCAAAAAATCAAGGGGCGTTTTGATAATTTTTATCAAACAGATTTTAGGGAGCTTGCTAAGTATTTTAAGTTGGATAAAGAGACTCCAGCTGAAATAATTAAATATTTAAAATCAAAGGGCAAGAAACTGGTACTGGCCACAAATCCTCTTTTTCCGGTTGAAGCAGTGGAAGCGAGGCTGGAATGGGTTAATATTGATCCCACTGATTTTGCCCTGATAACAAATTATGAAAATATGAGTTATGCCAAGCCCAATCCGGAATATTATCAAGAAATATTAGAAAAAATCGAAGAGAGTCCTGATAACTGCCTGATGATTGGTAATGATTTAAAGGAAGATGCCGTTGCCTCCAGACTGGGAATTGAAACTATGATTGTAGAAGATAAGCTGATTGAGCGGGAAGACAGCAGCTTTGACATTGCCTGGCAGGGAACTTTAAAGGAGTTAAAAGAATTAATTAAAAAAGAAATATAATATTGATAAATAAAACTCCAGTCGGGACTTAAGCCCAACTGGAGTTTTTGAATACCAAGTTACTATTTTTCAACTGTGACATCTTCTGCAGCAGTAAGCTGATATTCCTGATCATAAACTTTTATTTTTAATTCTTCTCCCGTTTCGAGAGAGAAACCTGCTTTTTTCTGATCAACTTCAACTTTAATTCTGCGGCCTCTAAACATGATCATAAACTCAAAACCATCCCAGGCTTCCGGTAAAAATGGTCTAAACTGAACCTGACCATCTTTAACTTCAAATCCAGCAAAACCTTTAACAATTGACATCCAGGTTCCGGCCATACTGGTAATGTGGAGGCCGTCATCTGTATCAGTATTGTAATTATCAAGGTCCAGGCGGGCTGTTCTTAGATATAACTGATAGGCCTTTTCTTCCCGTTCTAAATCTGCTGCCAGAATTGAATAGATACAGGGAGAAAGTGAAGATTCGTGGACTGTCCGCGGTTCGTAAAAGTCATAGTGGCGGGCAATACTTTCCTGATCAAAATCCTCTTTAAAGTAATAGACACCCTGCATTACATCTGCCTGTTTGATATAGGGTGAGCGCAGAATCTTATCCCAGGACCAGTTTTTATGCAGTGGAATATCTTTGTCGTCAAGATCAGAGACTAATTTCTGTTCTTTATCAAGATAACCGTCCTGCTGAGCATAAATATCAAAGTCTTCCAGATAGGGATAATACATTTTTTCTGTCATATCCTGCCATAGCTCCAGCTCAGAATCTTCAATTCCCAGTTCGGAAATCCATTCCTGATATTTATCCGGATCATTTTCTTTTATTTTTTCTAAGTTTTCCAGAGTATATTTTAGAGTCCAGACAGCAATTCGGTTGGTATACCAGTTATTACTAACATTGTTTTCATATTCATTTGGGCCGGTTACCCCTAAAATCATATATTTTTCTTTGCGGGGGTTAAAGTGAGCCCGGTCAGCCCAGAAGCGAGAAATTTGTGCCAGAACAGGGATTCCATATTCTTTTATATAATTATCATCACCTGTATAATCGACATAATCCTTAATTGCATGAGCAATAGCTCCATTGCGGTGGATTTCCTCAAAGGTGATTTCCCATTCATTGTGGCATTCCTCACCATTAATTGTAACCATCGGATACAGAGCACCCTCCAGACCTAATTTATCTGCGTTTTCTACAGCTTTTTCTAAGTGGCGGTATCTGTAGAGCAGTAAATTACGGCCAACCTCTTCACTGTGGGTTGAGAGATAGAAGGGAAGACAGTAAGCTTCAGTATCCCAGTAGGTTAAACCACCGTATTTTTCACCGGTAAATCCTTTTGGCCCAATATTGAGGCGGGGATCATGTCCGGTATAGGTCTGGTTTAGATGAAAGATGTTAAAGCGGATTCCCTGTTGGGCCTCTGGATCTCCCTCAATTTTAATATCACTTTCCTGCCAGATTCTGTCCCAGGCTTCTTTATGCTCAGAAAATAGCTCATCAAAACCCCGGATAGCAGCTTCAGACACCTTATTTTTAGCTTTTTTACTGACCTGATCATCCTTATAATCGCGGCTGGTGCAGACAGCAATATATTTATTTAACTCGATTTTTTCTCCTGCTTCTGCTTTAAGTGTGATTTTATTACCAACATAATTTTCTTTTCCAGGACCAGTCAGCAACTCAACCTCACGTTTATTTTTATTTAAATCCCACTCCATCGCTGCAGCCACAACAAAGTCAGATTTTCTGGTTTTCATAGTTAGACTTGCTTTGCCTTTACTATTTTCTTTTCCTAAACCTTCCCAGAAAAACTCATCATAGTTGGCATCCTCATTTTTGACATCGCCATCAAGATTGGGGATCATCACAATCTTAGATTTTTTATCCAGAGGACGAAGAGAGTATTTAACAGCTGCAATTTCTTTATTTTTCTGGTCTAAAAAGCGCTGCTCAACAATTTCAACCCTATTATCTTCAAGCTCTACAGTAAAAGAGCGCTCAAGATAGGCTTCTTTCATATTTAAAACTCTTTTAAAATCGCTAAATTCTACCCTGTTTAAGTCAATTTCCTGTCCATCTATTCTTAAATCTATTGCAATAAAATTAGTTGCATTTGCTATTTTAGCAAAATACTCCGGGTAGCCATTTTTCCACCAGCCAACAATTGTTTTATCAGGATAGTAAACTCCAGCAATATATGTACCCTGCAGGCTGTCACCACTGTAGCTTTCGGCAAAATTGCCGCGAAGTCCCATATGGCCATTACCCAGACTCATTACACTTTCAGTAACTCTGTTATATTCTTTATCAAAACCATTTTCAATAACTTTCCATTCATCAACTTCAAAATATTTTTTCATAACTTCCACCTGCCTTTCAGCTAAATTATATCAGAAAAGAGAGTTTATTGAAAGTGCTTCCAATTTCTTAAAATTTGATTTCTGCTTTTAATTTATAGCTGAATATTATATGATATAAATAACTAATAATAATTACTGAAAATATTGGGGTAAAATAATTGAAAGAGGTGATTAGGTGGACCCAGTTATTTTAGCTTTTTTATTGACACTTTTTGCAGGCCTGGCAACAGGGATCGGTAGTATTTTAGCCTTTTTTAGCAAGAGGAGAAATGCTTCGTTTTTATCTATTTCTTTGGGCTTTTCAGCAGGGGTGATGATTTATGTTTCCTTTGTTGAAATATTTTTTAAAGCAGAGGAATCTTTAGTTGCCTATTATGGACCAGAAAAAGGTCAGTGGGTGACAGTCCTTTCATTTTTCGTAGGAATTTTGATAATTGCTTTAATTGATAAGTTAGTACCTGAATATGAAAATCCACATGAGCCTCGTTCGGATACAGATCTTTCACATTTAAAAGCTAATGATTTTGAAGATCATGAGAATTTAGAAAGAATGGGTGCTTTTTCAGCCCTGGCAATAGCTATACACAACTTTCCTGAGGGGCTGGCAACTTTTGCAGCTGCTTTAAGTGATCCGGCTTTAGGTATTTCTATTGCAATAGCAATTGCTATTCACAATATTCCAGAGGGTATATCTGTTTCTGTGCCGATATATTATGCAACCGGGAGTAAAAAGAAGGCTTTATTTTATTCATTTGTTTCCGGTCTGGCAGAGCCTTTTGGTGCCTTAATCGGATATTTTTTACTCCGCTCATTTTTTAATGATATGGTATTTGGATTTCTTTTTGGTACAGTAGCAGGAATTATGGTCTATATTTCTATCGATGAGCTTTTACCTACTTCCAGGAAATATGGTAAAGAACATCAGGAGATTTATGGTTTTATAGCTGGCATGGGAGTAATGGCTGTCAGCTTATTGTTATTTTAAAAGTAAGATTAATTTTATTAAAATAAATAGAATATGATTATTGGAGTTGATATTATGTTTTTAGATTTTTTAGTTACTCTATCACCAATAACTCAGGCTCTGCTTGCAACACTATTCACCTGGTTTGTGACTGCTCTGGGGGCTGGTATTGTTTTCTTTTTTACTGATGTGGACCGAAGACTTCTTGATGCTATGCTTGGTTTTGCTGCAGGTGTAATGATTGCAGCCAGCTTCTGGTCTCTACTGGCTCCTGCAATAGAAATTTCCGAAAATCTGGGAGTCGCAGGCTGGATTCCGGCGGTGATTGGATTTTTAATGGGAGGAATATTTCTGCGTCTGGTTGACATGGTTCTGCCGCATCTTCATCCTGCACTTGCCAAAAGTGAACCTGAAGGCATTAAAACAAAATGGCAGAGAAGTATTCTACTTGTGCTGGCAGTTACATTACATAATTTTCCGGAAGGCTTAGCTGTAGGAGTTGCTTTTGGTGCAGCAGCAGTTAATATTTCTTCTGCATCTATTGCCGGAGCAGTTGCACTGGCAGTTGGTATTGGTCTGCAGAACTTTCCTGAAGGGGCTGCAGTTTCAATTCCTTTAAAAAGAGAAGGGCTTTCTGCAAAAAGGAGTTTTCTTTACGGTCAGTCTTCAGGTATTGTAGAACCTATTGCTGGAGTTATGGGTGCGGCTGGAGTTTATTATATGCGACCAATTCTGCCATATGCATTAGCTTTTGCAGCGGGAGCAATGATCTTTGTTGTTGGGGAAGAATTGATTCCAGAAGCTAACTCAGAAGGAAATAGTCATTTAGCAACAACGGGATTGATGCTTGGTTTTGCAGTCATGATGTTTTTAGATGTTTCGCTCGGGTAGTAAATTATTTTTTGTTGATAATCAGCATTTTAATTAAGCCGCTCAAGAATTATTTTCTTGACTTATTTAAAAAATTCAGTTATACTTAAAAAAATTAGAGATTAGAAGAGCCCAGATTAGTAGAGAAGAGTTAGAGATGAGATTAGCAGAGCCAATATTGCACTTAATGGGCCAGATTTATATCTATTTTATATAAATTTGGCTTTTTTGTTTTAGTTAAGAAGTGATTTTAAGTTTGCACTTTAAATCACGACTAAAGCGGAATTTAGGTATTTTAATACCCAAAAATCTCTTACTAATAACTACGGTCAGGCTTTAACCAAGCTCTGGCCGTTTTTTGCATTTGTGGGCGAAAATTAGAGAAGTAAGAGGAGGAAATTTATGCAGACTAAAGCTGAATTTTTGGACCTAACAGCAGAATATAATCTAATTCCAATTTATGAGGAGTTTATAGCAGATACGGAAACCCCAATTTCGCTTTATAAAAAATTAGCTCTAAACCAGGACTACAGCTATCTTTTGGAAAGTACAGAAAATGACCGCTTTTCATTTATCGGACTAAAACCGGCAGCAGTTTTAAAAAATGAAGAGGATTATCTGGAAATAATAGAAGCTGGCGAAAGCAGAAAAATTAAAGACCAGGAGATTATTCCTTATCTTCAGGATTATCTCAATCAACTTGAGGTCTATGAAGATGAGAAGCTGCCGCCATTTTCCGGAGGCTTTGTTGGCTATTTTAATTATGAGATGATCGAAAAATGGGAAGATATCTATCACCTGGAAGCAGATAAAGAATTAAAAAAAGACAATACACCTTTGAGTATGCTGGTAATGACTAAAATCATTATTGCCTATGATCATCTACACAATACGGTTAAAATTATCAACAATTTAAAAATAGATGCGGATTTAAGCAGGCAGAAGAAAGAAGAAATTTTTCAGGAAGCAAAAAAAGAGATTAATCAGGTAAGAAAAAAAATCGAAAACACTGAATCAAAATTAAAACCGGCAGTAGCCAACTCTAATCCCAAAGATTCTAAAAAACTAAAGTCGAATACTGAAAAGGGAGAGTTTAAAAAGATGGTGGAAAAGGCAAAAGAACATATCAGAGCCGGAGATATATTTCAGATTGTTCTCTCTCAGAAATTCTCGATAGAAAATGATCTGCCGCCATTTAAAATTTACCGGGCTTTAAGATCGATAAACCCCTCACCCTATTCTTTTTACTTGAATTTCCCGGAAATAAGAATTATCGGCTCCTCACCTGAGGTGCTGGTAAGGGTAAGAGATCAAAGGGTTCTGACTCGACCGCTGGCAGGGACCAGACCCAGGGGCAGAGACAGCAGAGAAGATCAGGAATTAAAAATTGATTTACTAAGTGATGAAAAGGAAAAGGCAGAACACACAATGCTGCTGGATTTAGGCCGTAATGACTTAAGTCGAATTGCAGCCAGAGGAAGTGTTGAAGTAACAGAACTGATGGAGGTTGAGTTTTATTCCAAGGTAATGCATATTGTCTCTCAGGTGGAGGCTGATTTAAGAGAGGGGTTTGACAGTCTGGATGTACTGAAAGCAGTTTTTCCTGCTGGAACAGTTTCTGGTGCTCCGAAGATTAAAGCAGTTGAGTTAATTGACAGGCTGGAAAAAGAAGCACGGGGAGTTTATGCAGGTACTGTTGCCTATTTGAGTTTTAACGGGAATCTAGACAGCTGTATTACTATCAGAACCTTTTCGCTGGTTGACGGCAGACTTAACTTACAGGTTGGAGCGGGAATAGTTGCCGATTCAGATCCGATTAAAGAATATCAGGAGACACTGAACAAGGGCCGTGCCTTATTTGATGCCCTGGAAGTGGTAAGAGAGGATGGTATCCGTGATTTTAGTAATTGATAATTATGATTCCTTTACCTATAATTTGGTCCATTTGCTGGAAGAATTTGATGAAGTTAAAGTGCTGAGAAATGATAAGCTGACTGTGGCTGAGATAGCGATTATGGCACCTGATAAAATTATAATTTCTCCCGGACCGGGCAGACCTGATGATGCAGGGATTTCTAAAGAAGTTATAGAATGTTTTAAGGACAAAATTGATATTCTGGGAGTTTGCCTCGGTCATCAGTGTATTGGAGAGGTTTTTGGTTCTCAGGTTGTAGCAGCTGACCGAATTGTGCACGGCAAAGTTTCAGCAATTAAAAAGTTAAAAGAGGATGGGCTTTTTAACGGAGTTGAAGATGGTTTTCTGGCAACCCGCTATCATTCTCTGATAGTAGATAAAAAAAGTTTGAGTTCTAAACTTGAAGTGCTGGCAGAAACTGAAGAAGGAGAAATTATGGCTTTAAAGCATAAGAATTATCCGGTTTATGGTGTCCAGTTTCATCCTGAATCAATTCTAACTGATGCCGGGCGGGATTTAATTAAAAATTTTCTTGAATTAAATTGACAGTTTATTAGTGAAAGTGATTTAATAGAATAATTTTGAAAAAATTGAGCTGAGCTGAGATAAATATAATTAGAGGAGGAGAGAAGATGTTTAATAAACATTTAGATAAAGTAGTGAGCAGAGAGAACCTAACATTGAGTGAGATGGAAGAGGCAATGACGATGGTGATGGAAGGAAAGACTACTGACAGTCAGCTGGCTGGCTTTTTAGTAGGTTTAAGGATGAAAGGTGAAACTATAGATGAGATTACAGGAGCAGCCAGTGTGATGCGGAATAAAGCTGCTGCAGTCAAAACAGAAAGTAAAGATTTAATCGACAGCTGTGGAACCGGAGGAGATGAGAAGGGAACCTTCAATATTTCTACAACTACTGCAATTGTAATGGCAGCAGGAGGCTTAAAGGTAGCCAAACATGGTAACCGCTCAGTATCTTCAAAAAGTGGTAGTGCGGATCTGCTGGAAGCACTGGGAGTAAAAATTGATTTATCACCAGCAGAGGCAGGTAATTGTCTGGATCAGGTTGGGATTTCATTTTTATTCGCCCCTCATTTTCACCAGGCAATGAAATATGCAATCGGACCGCGAAAAGAGCTGGGTTTAAGAACAATCTTTAACATTCTGGGACCCCTGACCAATCCGGCACAGGCTGACTATCAGGTGCTGGGAGTTTATAAGGAAGAATTAGTTATGCCGCTGGCCCATGTTCTCAAAAATCTAGGTTTAAAATCAGCAATGGTTGTTCACGGTGCTGGAGGGGTAGATGAGCTGTCACTGGCTGGAGAAAATAAAACAGCCTATTTAAAAGATGGTGTTGTTAAGGAATTCAATTTCAGTCCGACCGAGGCAGGACTGAAAAAAGCAGCAATCCAGGAGATCTTAGGGGGAAGTCCGGAAGAAAATAAAGAGATTACTTTAAATATACTAAAGGGTAAAAAGGGACCCAAAAGAGACGTGATTCTTTTAAACTCTGCTGCAGCATTTCTGGTTGAAGGTAAAGTTAAAGATTTAGAGGAAGGTGTAAAACTGGCAGCAGAACTGATAGACAGCGGTCAGGCCATGCAGAAACTGGAAGAACTTATCAACTGCAGCAATTCATTTGCTAATAGTTCCGGGGCGGTGTAGTAATGATTTTAGATAAAATTATTTTAGAGAAGAAAAAAGAAGTTTCGGAACTAAAAAAACCGCGGCATTCTTTAAAAAAGAAGCTGGCCCGGAAAGGGATCTCTCTGCTGGCAGAAATCAAAAAAGCTTCTCCCAGCAAGGGACTGATTCAGCCTGATTTCAATCCAGAAGCCCAACTTAAATCTTATCAGCAGGCAGGAGCAGCAGGGATTTCAATTTTAACAGATCAGAATTTTTTTCAGGGGAGTAATGAAATTCTAAAGGAAATGCGGCAGCTGACAGACCTACCAATATTACGGAAGGAATTTATTATCGATCCACTGCAACTTTATGAAAGTTTTTTTATTGGGGCTGATGTGGTACTCTTAATAGCTGCTGTACTAAGTGATGAGAGGCTGCGAGAGCTTTTAGCATTATCCAGAGAGCTTAAAATGGAGGCGATTGTTGAGGTTCATAATCGCGATGAGCTGGAAAGAGTGATTAATACTGAGGCAGAAATTATTGGAATCAATAATCGGGATTTAAATGATTTTAGTGTTGATCTAAAGACAACAGCAGAGCTGGCAGCTGAATTAGAAAAAATTAATCTGAGGAATGACTATTACCTGATTGCAGAAAGTGGGATTAAAACAAAAGCTGACATAGATTATTTAAAAGAAGTTGGTGTTGACGGAGTTCTAATTGGTGAGACCCTGATGAGGGCAGAAGATCCAACTGCTAAGGTTAAGGAACTGGGATTGATTGACTAAAATATTAATTAGTAATCATTTAAATATAGAGGTGATTTGGTGTTAGAAAATAGAACGATGATTAAAGTTTGTGGAATGACACGCAGCAGAGATATTAAATTTGCAGTAAATATTGGAGTTGATGCAGTTGGTTTTATCCTTGCTGAAAGTTCAAGACAGGTTAGTCTGGACCGGGTTAGAGAACTGACAGCAAAAATGCCGCCTTTTATAAATAGAGTTGCGGTTGTTGTCAATCCAACTAAAAGCGAGGTAGAAGAGATTACAAATAGCGGTTTATTTGACTATATTCAATTTCACGGTAGTGAGGAAGTAGAGTTAATTAGCAGTACTACCTTAAAAAGTATCAAAGCAATTTCAATAGCTGGAGAAGAGGATTTAAAAGAAATTGAAAAGTACAAAAAAACAGCAGACTTTCTGCTTTTTGACACTAAAATTGGAAATCAGACCGGAGGAACGGGCAGAAGTTTTGACTGGTCTTTAATCAGAGATTTAGAAATACCATATATTCTCGCCGGGGGACTGGGAAATGAAAATATAAATGAGGCATTACAAAGGCTTAATCCAGCTGCAGTAGACATAAATAGCAGGATTGAAAACGAGCCGGGCAAAAAAAATCACAGGTTGTTAAAGGAAACGGTAGAAAAAATCAAAAATTTCAAACCCAGAACTGAGGCAAAGTTAAAGCTGAAGTCGAAACAGTAATTGAACTTTAAATTATTTTACTGATATATTTTTAAAATTTGAAAGGAGTAGAGAAGATGAGCAGAGGATATTTTGAAGAATTTGGGGGACGTTTTGTTCCAGAAACCTTAATGCCGGCTTTAGATGAGCTGGAAGATGTTTATTTAGAGATGAAAGAAGATCCAGATTTTATTAATGAGTTAAAGTCACTGCTGGCTGATTACAGCGGCAGACCGACTTCCTTATATTATGCTGAGCAGTTAACCAGACACTACGGGGGAGCAAAAATTTATCTAAAGCGGGAGGATTTAAACCACACCGGAGCCCATAAAATCAATAATACTTTAGGGCAGATTCTGCTGGCTAAAAAGATGGGTAAAAAGAGAATAATCGCAGAGACCGGTGCCGGCCAGCACGGGGTGGCAACAGCTACAGTGGCAGCCCGCTTTAATTTGGACTGTGAAATTTATATGGGAGCAGAAGATATTGAGAGGCAGGCTTTAAATGTTTATAAGATGGAGATGCTGGGGGCAGAAGTTATTCCGGTAACCAGCGGCACCCAGACTTTAAAAGATGCTACTAATGAGGCAATTCGCGACTGGGTAACTAATGTCGAAGATACTCACTACATCATTGGTTCTGTTGTTGGTCCTCATCCCTACCCGGAGATGGTGCGTGACTTTCAGCGAATTATTGGAGATGAAGCAAAAAAGCAGATTAAAGAAAAGGAAGGGCGGCTGCCGGATTATATTTTAGCCTGTGTTGGCGGCGGCAGTAATGCAATGGGTATTTTTTATCCCTTTGTTGAAGATCAGGAAGTAAATTTAATTGGAATTGAAGCCTCCGGTAAGGGAATTGAGAGTGGTGAGCATGCAGCAACTCTATCAGTCGGCCGAGTCGGAGTTCTACACGGCAGCAAGTCTTATCTGCTCCAGGATGATGATGGTCAGGTTATACCAGCCTATTCTATTTCTGCAGGGCTTGACTACCCGGGAGTGGGACCTGAACACAGCTACTTAAAATCAATAAAGCGAGTAGACTATCAGTCAGCAACTGATCTGGAAGCTGTAGCAGCTTTCAAGCTTTTAAGTGAAAAAGAAGGAATTATCCCGGCTCTGGAGAGTTCTCATGCCCTCTCTTATTTAGAAAAACTTGCTCCTAAACTGGGGGAAGATCAGATAATTGTGGTTAACCTTTCCGGCCGGGGCGATAAGGATATAAATAACTTTAAGAAGATCAGGGAGGCAGAAAAAGATGAATAAAATTTCAGCACAATTTAAGGATAAAAAACCTTTAGTAACCTATATCAGTGGTGGTGATCCCAGTCTGGAGCTGACGGAAAAACTGATTTACAGGCTGCAGGCAGAGGGTGTTGATATTATTGAGCTTGGAATACCTTTTTCCGATCCGCTGGCTGATGGCCCGGTGATTCAGGAAGCTTCTCAGAGAGCTCTAAAAGGTGGAACAACTTTAAAAAAGCTGATTGCAAAGATTAATCAGATTCAGGATAAGGTTGAGGTGCCGCTGGTTTTAATGGGTTATTATAATTCAGTTTTAAATTATGGAGAAGAAAAATTTGCCCGAGAACTTGCTGAAGCAGGAATTTCCGGAGTGATTATTCCTGATCTGCCGGTAGATGAAAAAGCTGAGTTATCTAAATATCTGGCCGAATATGGAGTTTCCCAAATTATGCTGGTAACTCCCAATACTTCTGAAAAGCGGCTTGAAGAAATCACAGCTAAAAGTTCTGGTTTTCTCTACTGTGTGGCTCATCTTGGGACTACCGGTGATGACCAGCAGGGAGTTTATCCTGAACTGGAAAGCTATCTGGAACGGGTTCGCAAAACAGCAGGTGAACTGCCGCTGGGCCTGGGTTTTGGTATTGATGGCCCGGAAAAGGTAAAACAGATAATTAATTATCCGGATGGAATAATTATCGGCAGTGCTTTGATTAAAGCTATTCAAGCTGGAAATACAGAAGCAGAAATGCTTGCTAATGCCGGTGATTTTGTAAGCTCTATCAAAAAAGCAATAAATGAAGAGATCTAGTTAAGCAGGCAGTAAATTAAAATTTATATAGATTTTTCTCGATAAACCCTCCTTAAAAGGCCAGAATTGATTCTGGCCTTTTTTGCTGTTTTGAGATAATCATAATGTTTTAGGCAGGAAAATTAAAAGTTAAAGCTAATTATAAAAACGATAGCTAAAAAAGATTTATAATTTAAGAAGCGGGGTAGCAAAATGAAAACTCTAATTATTTACTGGTCTAAGACAGGTTTTGTCAAAAAATATGCTGAATGGTTGACTGAAGAGCTGAAAGCAGATATTATCCCAGGTAAAGAAGTAACAAAAGCTAAACTGAAAGAATATGACGCTTATATTTTTGGCGGCAGCCTTTATGCTGTAGGAATCAATGGTGCAGATTTTATAAAAAAGAATATTAAAGAACTGGAAGGTAAAAAGACAGCTGTCTTTGCCACAGGTGCTTCTTCAGCAACAGAAGAAGTTATAGAAGAAGTGAAAAATAAAAATTTTACTGAGGAAGAGCAAAGTTACTTTAAGTTTTTCTATCTGCGGGGAGGATTTGATTACAGCAAATTAGGATTTAAGGATAAAGTTCTGATGGGAACAATGAAGTGGAAATTAAATAGTAAAAAGAAAAAGGGTGAAGAACTGACCGAAGAAGAAAAAGGCTTACTTGCTGCTTATGAGAAGCCGGTTGATTTTACAGATAAAGATAATATAAAGGAAATTGTGGAGTATTTTAAATAAAATATTTATTAAGAGAGCCTAATGCTGAAAAGCACTAGGCTCTCTTAAAGGAATTCGATATCATTAGATTACAGCAAACCCTACTTTTGCGAAGATTTAACCCATCCATTATCAGATAAATCTTTAAAGTTTTCATTTGCTTCTCTTATAGAAATACATCCATTACGAAAATAAATTTTATATAAAAAGATTTTTCGTTTATCATTGAAATTCTCAACATATTTTTGAACTAAAGGTTTATATACTTCATTAAAATTGTCTCCTAAAATTATGCCACATAAACTAGAGGTTATATTAATAAATTCAAGTTCATCTTTAGGATCATGTACTATAATTCGGTGTTCATTCTCATCTTTATAATCTTTATGCTTTGTAAAAAATAATTCCTTTTTCCTTTCCTTTATAAATTTATCAACATAATTTTCACCAAATTCTTCTACTTTTTCAGGTTTTATCTCTAATTTCTTTTGATTAAATAATGGCAAACTTTTATATTTAATCTCATCAGATTCCCAATAATCATTTTTTTTATTTATACCATTCTTGATTTCTTCCTCTAATTTTTTTAAGTCAAAAGCTAAACAAACCCCCTTTTGATCTTCTCCATATTGAGACCACATTCTTAATTTAGAACAACCTAAACCCTCAATAATTTTTTGATCTTTATAATTATAATCTTCATTTTGATTAAATTTAACACTATTTTTACAAAAAGAAATAAATTTTGTTTCTTCCCTAACTTTTCTAGAAATTTTCGGGTATAATTTCACAGTTTTTTTTATTATTTTTTTATCACTAAAACTAAAGTAGCCCCAATCATTATATTCTGCTGGATCATTAGTTTTACTGATAGATGATAATTTTAAATTTTTATTATTAAGTATATATTCTAAAGCAGTTTTTGAATTAGTATAATGATATATTATATTTGGTTTGTTCAATTTTTTAATAATATTTTTGTTAAATTTCAATATTTAACCCCCTAAAAAATTCATAAAACATAGATTTTTAGCAAAAAACATGTTATTAAATTTAAATATAATTATTAATTCTATTTAGATATTTCAATGATCATTAGACAAATCTCTTTAAATTATTTGATTATTTATCTTATATTTATTTAAACGATTACGCAAACGATTAAATTAATTTTGTAAAATGTTTGACAATTAAGAAATGTTAGTGTATAATCTATTTAAACGATTACGCAAACGATTAAATAGATTTATTTTTAGATCTAAAAATATTTAAAGGTGGAGTGATTATATGGAAGATTTTATGAAAAATCTTAAAGAAAGAGTGGATAAAAAAATAATAGAAATTTTTTCTGCTGGTTATGAAGCTCATTATATGCTGAAAAAGGTTTTAAAAGATGACACTTTATTTGTAGATAATAAAGATATTATTGATGTTATTTTTATAGAAAGAGAAGAAGTTAGTGGAGATAGTGATTCCTCCTCTAAACCATATGAACCAGCCAAAGTAATTATTGCAACTACATATGGAATTCTCTTTTTAGAAGAGGGATTTAATGAAATAAATGATAATTTACTTGGTTATAGATTGAAGAAGACTTATTATAATAAAATTGATAGTGTAGAATTAGATATCTGTCTTTTAACTGGTAGTTTTAGGGTTTACAGTGGTGGCAATGTAAGTTCTGAAATTGAATTTTCCACAACAAAATACTTCAAAGAATTTGAGGAATTCATGAGTATTATTCATGAAAATATTATGGAAAATAATATATAGAATTTTTTGACTCAAATATTTATTAATAACTATTTAAAGGAGGTGAGTTACCAATTAAATAGGGTTAATAACCATTAAATGATTTTTGTTGTATATTAAGGGAAGAGGATTCAAAAAATCAAAATTTAAAACTATTAAAAATGGAGGAATTTTTAATGAAAAATTTCAAATCAGTATTTGTGTTAACTGCAGTGTTGTTTGCTTTAGTTTCACTTACAGGTATGGCTTCAGCTCAGGAATTTAGTGTTGGTATGACAGTTCAGGATTTAAGTAATCAAATTTGGGCAGCTACTGCCACTGAACTGGAAGAATTAGTGGAAGCAGATGGTGGAGAATTTACAGCTGTAGATTGTAAAAGTAATGCAGCTCAGCAGGTAAGTCAGATTGAAAACTTTATTGCTAGTGGTGTAGATGTAATGATTGTTCATCCAGCTGAAAAGAATGCTGTTGAAGAACCCTTAAAAAGAGCAATGGAACAGGGGATTAAGGTATACAGCTGGGATGAAAAACTTGAAAATTCCGACATGAATTGGGTAATTGATAATTATGAACTTGGTAGAATGATTGGTAGACATGCTGCTGAGTGGATTAATGAAAAATTAGGGGGCGAAACTCAAGTAGGTGTACTTACTTATCCTCAGATTCAGATTTTAAAGCAAAGAGGAGATGGAATTGTTGATGCAATTAATGAATATGCTCCAGATGCAGAAATAGTTGCTAAGTCAAGTGCTATTAACCCTGTTGAAGGTATTGCAAAAACAGAAACATTCTTACAACAATATCCTGATATGAAGGTTATTGCTGCTATTGGGGGCGGTGGAGCTGTTGGAGCTAATGAAGCTGTAAAAGCTGCTGGAAAATTAACTGATGATTTTGGTATCTTTGCTGCTGATGCAACTGACCAGGAGTTAGAAGCAATGGTTAATAATGAAGCAAACAGAATGTCTGTTCTAATTACTGGAGATGCTGAAAAAATGGCAAGTGTAATTTATGGTTATATTCAAAAGTTGCTTAATGACGAAGAAGTACCTCAAAATGTTTATAGAGAGTTAATTCCTGTAACACAGGAAAATGTAGATCAGTATTATAATGGTCAAGAATAATTAAATTTTCAAAAAATAAGACGGCTCTATTAATAGAGTCGTCTTTATAAATAGTAGAGGGGAGCTAGATTTATGGAAGATAATATTATACTCCAATTGAGAAATATAACTAAAACATATCCTGGCGTAACAGCGCTTGATAATGTTTCTTTAGATGTCAAAAAAGGGGAAGTTCATGCTCTAGTGGGAGAGAATGGAGCAGGGAAATCCACTTTAATTAAAACCTGTACTGGAGCAATTTCGCCAAATAAAGGTGAGATTGTTGTTGAAGAGAAAGAGTTTTCTGAAATGACTCCAAAATTATCTGAAGAAAGTGGGATCTCAGTTATTTATCAGGAGTTCAACTTAGTAGGAGAATTAAGTGTAGCTGAAAATATTTTTCTTGGTAATGCTATCAGAAATGGAGTAGTTATTGATAGAAAAAGAATGGTAGAAGAATCTCAAAAAATTTTTGATCAACTAAATATAGATATAAATCCAAAAACTTTGGTAAAAAATCTTACAGTAGGATATCAGCAAATTGTTGAAATAGCCAAAGCTTTATCAAAAAATGCAAAGATATTAATTATGGATGAGCCATCAGCACCCTTGACTAAATCAGAGTTAAAACATTTATTCGAGATGGTAGATAAACTTAAAAAACAAGGTGTTACTATTATATATATATCTCATAGATTAGATGAGGTATTTAGATTAGGTGATAGAGTTACAGTTATCAGAGATGGAGAAAAAATTAAAACATTAAATACTGATGAAACTAATGTTGATGAGCTTATTACTTTAATGGTTGGTAGAGAATTGAAAGAAACTTTTCCTCCAAGGGAAAGTAATATACAGGATGATATATTACTTGAAGTTAATCATTTAACAGGTAATGGAGTTTATGATTGTTCCTTTAATGTCAAAAAAGGGGAAGTATTAGGTTTTGGAGGTTTGATTGGTGCAGGTAGAACTGAATTAGCAGAATTAATCTTTGGATATGCTAACATAGAAAAAGGTGAAATTATTTATAAAGGTAAAAAAATTCTCCCTAAAAGTCCTAGAGAAGCAATTGATTATGGGATTGCATTATTACCTGAAGACAGAAAGCAACAAGGAGCTTTATTAGATATTGATGTAAAAGGTAATATTTCCATGGCTATTTTAAAGAAAATATCTTCATATTCTGTAGTTAATAAGAAAAAAGAAAAGGAAATTTCTAGTGATTACAGAAAAAAAATAAATATAAAAACACCTAGTCTGGAACAAACAGTTAAAAACCTAAGTGGAGGTAATCAACAAAAGGTTGTTATAGCAAAATGGTTGGCTGTAAACCCTGATTTAATTATTTTAGATGAACCTACTCGTGGAATAGATGTAGGGGCAAAATTTGAAATTTATAAATTAATCAATCAGTTGGTAGAAGAAGGTAAAACTATTATTCTTATTTCCTCAGAGATGGAAGAATTGATTGGTATGTCAGATAGAATAATGGTACTTGCTGAAGGTGAAATAACAGGAATGTTAGAAAAAGAAGAATTTAGTCAGGAGAAGATTTTGAATTATGCTTCAAAAACTGAAAGAGAGAGTGATTAGGATGGATCTAGCTCAAGTTAGAAAATACGGAATTTATATAGCTCTTATAGTATTGGTATTATTTTTTAGTATTTCTACTGATGCATTTTTAAACCCTGGAAATTTGATTAATATAGCACGTCAAATTTCTATGTTAGGTATTGCTTCGGTTGGAATGGCTTTTGTCTTATTATTAGGTGGTATTGATTTATCAATTGGTTCTCAAATTAGTTTAGTAAATATAATAGGTGCCTGGTTAATGGCTAAAGCAGGCTTGAATCCTGTTTTTGCTGTACTTCTTTCTTTAACTGTGAGTACATCGATAGGTTTTATGAATGGTTGGATTATCGCAAATATTAAAATGCCTCCTTTAATTGTAACTTTAGCAAGTCTAACAATTTTGGAAGGATTGGCTTTCATAATTTCGGGTGGTGTTCCAATTTTTGGATTTCCAGAATCATTCTCTGTAATAGGACAGGGTTATGTAGGATTTGTCCCGGTCCCAGTAATTATAATGATTGTTATAATGGCCGTAGGTGCCTTTATATTAAACAAAACATATTTTGGAAGATATTTTTACGCTGTTGGTGGTAATGAGGAAGCCTCAGAACTTTCTGGTATCAATGTTAAAAAAGTAAAATATCTTGTATATACATTATCAGGTTTATTTGCCGGTATTGCAGGTATAGTTATGCTTTCCAGAACTAATTCAGGTCAGGCTATTGCTGGTAAAGGTTTTGAACTCGATGTATTAACTGCTGTTGTGCTTGGAGGAGTAAGTATAACTGGTGGTTATGGTAAAATTAATAATGTTGTTGCTGGTGTCTTGATTATGGGAGTTTTAAGTAATGGTATGGTACTAATGAACATCAACACATATTATCAGTTGGTTATTAAAGGGCTGGTATTAATGTTTGCTGTTGGATTTGATAGTTACCAAAGATTTGTAGTAGCTAGTGATTAAAGCAAGTTAATAATTTAAACTTTATTTAAATTTATAAGCTTATAATTTTATAAGAAAATTTTGAAATGGAAGTGAATAAAATGAAAGCAAGAATGGAAGATGTAGCAAAAAAAGCTGGTGTTTCTACAGCTACAGTTTCGCATGTAATTAATGAAACAAGATTTGTAGCTGAAGATACGAAAAACAAAGTGATTGAAGCTATGAAATTGTTAGACTATCATCCGAATTCTGCTGCCAGATTATTAAGGAGTAAAGAGTCAAAAATTATTGGCTTTTTAGTCCCTGACATAAGTAACACATTTTTTACAAGAATTGCACGAGAAATAGAAGTGATTTTAAGTAAAAAAGGATATAATCTAATTGTTAGTAATTCTGATGAAAGAATTGAAAAAGAAAAAGAACAGTTAAAAATTTATCAATCTCAATTAATCGACGGTTTAATTATGGCACCATCCGCAAATGATCACAGCTATTTGGAGGAGAAATCTGAAGATTATCCCATAGTATTTATTGATAGAAAACCTGATGGCTTTAATCAAGGTGATTGCGTACTTGTAGATAACGAAAAAGGGTCCTATCAGGCAATTGAACATTTAATTAAAAAAAGTCATAAAAAAATTGGAATTATTACTGGTCTCCCTGGCTTAACAACCTCAACAGAAAGATTAAATGGTTACAAAAAGGCCTTAACTAATTATAATATTGAAGTAGATGAAAATTTAATTAAAATTGGGGATTCTAAATTCGATAGTGGTTATGAATTAACTGAGGAATTAATAAACTCAACAGATATTACTGCACTTTTTGTAACAAACAATTTAATGACTGTTGGAGCAATGAACTTCCTTAAAGAAAAAAATATTAAAATTCCTGAAGAAATTGCTATTATTGGTTATGACAATTATGAGTGGGCTACGATTACTGATCCACCTCTATCTGTGGTAAAACAACCGATTAATGAAATTGGAATCAAAGCTGCTGAATTAATTTTAAATCGTATTTCTGAAAAAAAGAATAATTTTGAAGATGTTAGACTTGAAAATGAACTAATTATCCGTTCATCTTGCTGATATTAAATAAAGATATTAAAAATAAATTTATAAAAGGATGTGTATTAGATGGAAGGGAAAATGAAAGTTGCTGTAATGGAAGGCATTGGAGAAATGGGGTTTGTCGAAAGAGATATTCCAACTCCTGATAAAGACGAAGTTCTTATTAAACTTGAATATGTAGGGATTTGTGGATCTGACATGCATTATTATGAACATGGTGCAATTGGAGATTATGTTGTAGAGCCACCATTTGTTTTAGGACATGAGCCTGGTGGAGTAGTTGTGGAAGTTGGTGAAGATGTAACTCACTTAGAAGTTGGTGATAAAGTAGCTTTGGAACCAGGGAAAACTTGTGGAGAATGTGAGTTCTGTAAAAGAGGAGATTATAATTTATGTCCAGATGTTGAGTTTTTTGCTACACCACCAATAGATGGTGTTTTTCAGGAATATGTAGCACATGAAGCTGATTTAGCTTTTAAGTTACCTGATAATGTTAGCACTTTAGAGGGAGCCTTAATGGAACCTCTTGCTGTTGGATTTCATGCTGCCTTTCAGGGAGATGCAAAAATAGGTCAAACCGCTGTAGTAATGGGGGCTGGTTGTATTGGCTTAGTAACCATGATGGCCTTAAAAGCTATGGGATTAAAAGAAGTATATGTAGTTGATATTTTAGAAAAAAGGTTGGAAAAAGCTTTAGAATTAGGTGCAACTGGAGTTATTAATGGTAAAGAAGAAGATGCTGTAGCAAAAGTTAAAGAAATTACTGGTGGTAAAGGCTGTGATTTAGCGATTGAAACAGCTGGGACTGAAATAACTACTAGACAGTGTATTGAAATGACCAAAAAAGGTTCAAATATTGTTCTGGTAGGTTATAGTAATTCAGGAGAAATGACTCTACCAATGAGTTTGGTTCTGGATAAAGAATTAACATTTAAGACAGTGTTTAGATATAAACATAAGTATCCAATTGCTATTGATGCAGTAGCGTCTGGCAAAGTAGATTTAAAGGGTGTTGTAACCGATATCTTTGAGCTTGACGATGTTCAAAAAGCTATGGACTATAGTGTTAATAATAAGCAGGATGTCGTTAAAGCAGTTATAAAAATTGGTGATTAAATAATATTGATAAAATTAAAGGTTTACCAATAATATTTAAATGTTATTGGTAAACCATTTTCAATAATTAAGGGGGTAAATTTATGTTAAGAGATTTAGTTTCAGGAATTCAACATGTAGGAATACCAACAATTAATATTGATAGAACAGTTGATTTTTATCAAGGTTTAGGTTTTGATTTGGCTTTTAGTACAACTGATGATTCTGGAAATCTTGATGTTGCTTTTTTAAAGTTAAAAAATTTAGTTATAGAAACATATCAGGAGGGTACAGAATTATCTCAAACGGGATCTATTAATCATATTGCAATAGATGTAAATGATGTAGAGGAAGTATTTAAAAAACTAATGGAAAAGAATTATGATATTTTAGATAAAGAGATTAATTTTTTGCCTTTCTGGCAAAATGGAGTTAAATTTTTTACTATTAAAGGACCAAATAATGAACAAATTGAGTTTTCAGAAATGCTTTAAGTTGAAAAAATTGTTAATCAGATTTGGGAAGGAGATTTTCAATGCAGGGAGTAATAACTTTAGGAGAAGCTTTAATTGACTTTACACCATTAGATGATCAGAACATGGATTTTCGTAAAAACCCTGGAGGAGCTCCAGCAAATGTTGCTGTTGCTTTAAGCAGATTGGGGATAGATGTTAGTTTTATCGGTAAGGTTGGAGATGATGTTTTAGGTAACTTTTTAGCAAAAAAATTACAGACAGAAAAGGTTAATATTGATAATTTGATTTTAACTGAGGAAGCAAAAACAGCAATTACTTTTGTTACTCTAGATGAAGATGGAGACAGGAGCTTTGATTTTTACATAGATCCAAGTGCTGATCGATTTTTGAGAGCAGATGAGATTGACAGCAAATTATTTGAAAAAAATAAGATCTATCATTTTGGTTCTATTTCTTTAATTGATGAACCAGCAAGATCTGCAACAAAAAAGGGGATAGAGCTGGCACATAAAAATGAAATGATGGTATCTTATGATCCTAATTTAAGGGAAATGCTCTGGGATTCTCTTGCTGAAGCAAAAGAAATGATTTTATCTGTTATGAATCAGATTGACATTTTAAAAGTTTCAGAAGAAGAGCTTGAATTTTTGACAGGGGAAAAAGATATTAAAAAAGGAGCAGAGGAGTTAAAAGCTGAATATGATATTCCAGTAATATTCATTACCTGCGGCAGTAAAGGTTCATATTATTTTAAAGATCAGCTTGGTTTTGTAGAGGCCTTTAAGGTAGATGCAGCAGATACAACTGGAGCTGGAGATGCTTTTATGTCTGGAGTTTTATACAATTTTAATAAGGTAAATTTAACCCTTACAGAAATTGATAATAAGTTTTTAGAGAAAACTTTAAAATTTGCCAATTATTCAGGTTCGCTGGCAGCATCAGTAAGTGGTGCAATGGCTGCATTACCTACATTAGCAGAAGTACAGGAATTAGAACTATAAAATTACCTAAAATAGGAGTAATAATAATGATTAAAGGAATTATTTTTGATATGGATGGTCTTATGTTTGATACAGAGAAACTTTCTAAAACGATATGGAAGAATATAGGGGAAGAAAAAGGATATAATTTTGATGAGGATTTATTTGATCAGCTTATTGGCACAGATATAAATACTACAAAAAATATTTTTAAAGATAAATTTGGGTCTGATTTTTCTTATGATAAAATGAGAAAAAGAAAATGTAAAATTATGGCTAAAAAAATAGAGAAAGAAGGCGTGCCTATAAAAAAAGGATTAAATGAGACTATTAAATATTTGAAAGAAAATGATTATAGAATTGCAGTTGCTTCATCCAGTTCTAAAGAAACTATTGAATTTTATCTTAGATCAGTTAATTTAAATAGAGAAATTGATTTTATAATTGGAGGAGATGAAGTAAAAGAAAGCAAACCCAATCCAGAAATTTTTAATAAATGTTGTGAAAAAATGAACATAAATAAAAAAGAAATTTTAATTCTAGAAGATTCAATTAATGGAATCTTAGCTGCTGATAAAGCTAATATGAATGTAGTATTAATTGAGGACATAGTTAGTGTACCAAAAAAAGTGAAAAAACTAACTTATAAAGAATTAAATCACCTGGCTGAACTCCCCCTATTATTAGAAAAAATAAATAATTAGATAGAACTTAGGTTTTTCAATATGAAAAATATTTGACAGGTTTATTCTAAAAGATAGTAATATTTCATTTATAACATAGAAGAGAAAATTTAAAATAAATTGAACTTTGTTTTTGTTTTTTTCAAAAAAATTCATTATAGATTTCGATTTTATTTTAAATTTTAATCAGAGGTGATATATTTGATAGAGAAAAAAATAAAAATTAAAAATAATAATTTTTTACGAGCTCATTATGTTGCTGAATTTGTCAATAAATCTATTAGTTATAAATCTAACATTACTATTGCTTTTGATAAAAAAGAAGTAAATGCAAAAAACATTATAGAAGTTATGAACTTAAGATTAGATATAGATAATAAGATTGAGATAAAGGCTAGTGGTGAAGATGAAAAAACGGCAGTTATAGAATTAAAAGCGTTTGTTAATGATGAAACTAAAACTACTAATAATTAATAATATGATGTTTAGAAAAAGAAAATACTTTAATAATAAAATTAGTGCCTAAAGAGTCCAAATATTATTTACTTAATTATATTTTTGCACAACTCAAATTGAAATCTAATACAACACAATATTAATTGAAGTTAATTAAATAAAAGCACTGACATTCCCTCTATTTAGGGGTTAGTTAGTGCTTTTATATATTTATAATAATATTAATAAAACATAATGGTTCTATATTTATTATTTAATAATCTTCAATAGATAAAATAAAGATAGTTAACTGCTTTTATATTAACTTTTTCTTCTGTAAAAAGTCGATTTACTAATGTCCAATTCATTCATAGCTTCGCCAGCAGTCATTTCTTCTTGGTCGTAATCTTGATCATAATAATATTCAAAATCATCTACTTTAATTTTTGGCCTACCGAAATTAACTCCATTTTCTTTTGCTTTCTTAATTTCTTCTCTCTGTCGTTGCCTAATTTTCTTTCTTTCCTTTTCAGCTATATATGATAGCAATTCTAGAATAATATTAGAGATCAATTCTTCAATTCCAGCTTTCAAAAGAGCATCTTTTTGTCGGGCGGGATTTTGTTCTTTACTAGAAACCGATAATGAATTAAATAGAAGGATTAAAAAGTTAAATGTAGAAAATAATAATATGAGGTTTTTATAATAGATGGAGGGATATAAATGCAAAACATAAAAATGGACAAAAGTATTTTTGATAATTTCTACTGGCTGAACAAACCGGAAAAATATTATTGTGAAAATGCACTGGTGATTGAAACTGAGCCGAAAACAGATTTCTGGCAAAGAACTCACTATGGTTTTAGAAGAGATGATGGGCATGCTCTGCTGACTGACTTAAAAGAGGACTTTTCCTTTGCTGCTAAATTTAAATTTGAGCCTCAAAATAAATATGATCAGTGTGGTATAATGCTCAGACTGGACAGGGAAAATTGGATTAAAATTTCTACAGAATATGAAAATCAGGAAATCAGCCGACTTGGTTCGGTGGTTACAAATTTGGGTTATTCCGACTGGGCCACAGAAGATATTAGTTCAGAAATTAATGCAGTCTGGTACAGGGTCAGCAGAAGAGGTGAAGACTTTTTAATTGAAAATTCCTTTGATGGCAGAAAGTGGTCGCAGATGCGGATTGCCCACCTGCATCAGGATTTTGATGAAATTCAGGTTGGAGTTTATGCCTGCAGTCCAAAAAAGAGCAGCTTTAGAGCAATAATTGAAGAAATAACTATTGATGATAATCACTGGGAAAAAATAAATTGTATAATTAAATGCACGGTTTGATTTAGAAAAAAATAGACACATACCTGTACCTTTTGTATAATGTTAATAGCGACAAAAACATTAGGAGGTACAGAATATGTGTCAAGATAATTGTAACACAGAACGAAGCAAAGGTGAACACCTGACTTATAAAGATCGTGTAAAAATAGAGCAT
The DNA here is from genome assembly GCF_003337665.1 of Halanaerobium sp. ST460_2HS_T2. Taxonomy (NCBI): domain Bacteria; kingdom Bacillati; phylum Bacillota; class Clostridia; order Halanaerobiales; family Halanaerobiaceae; genus Halanaerobium; species Halanaerobium sp. ST460_2HS_T2. The sequence continues at coordinate 86,298 of NZ_QPJF01000001.1, read as the reverse complement.
TTATATAATCAACAGGATAAAAACTTTGCAGAAATAGGAAGAGAATTAAATTGTGATAGAACAACTGTGAGCCGAGAAGTAAAAAAAGGAACTATTGAAATAAGAGATTATGAATGGAGAATTATAGAGGTATACTCACCTGAAAAGGGGCAAGAAGTCTATGATCACAATGCAACAGGCAAAGGCCCCAATTTAAAGATTGGTACAAATGATGAGCTTGCTAAATTTATTGAAAAAAGAATTAAAGCTCATAAATCACCTGCAGCAGTAGCTCAAAATATAAGAGAATCAGATGAGTTTGATATGGAATTACACTGGAAAACAATCTATAATTATATAGATAAAGAAATCTTAGATTTAGATAGAGATGATCTGCCTCATGGTAACTATAAGACAGAAAAAGACAGGCCAAAAGAAAGTGCAAGTACCACCAGACGCAAGGAAGGTCGGACAATTAGAGATAGACCTGAAGAGGCAGATACTAGAGAAGAATTTGGACACTGGGAGATGGATTTGGTAGAAGGAATAAAAGAAAAAGGAGAACCTTTTTTGCTGGTCTTAACAGAAAGACAGACCAGAGAGGAAATCATAGAGAAAATACCTAACAAAAAAGCAGAATCAGTAATAAAAGGACTGGATAGAATAGAAAGACGATTTGGGGTAGTTAATTTTAGAGAGACTTTCAAAACGATAACCACAGACAATGGATCAGAATTTGCAGATTATGAGGGGATAGAAGAATCGTTTACAGGCAGCAGTATCCCCAGAACCAGCCAGTATTACTGTGATGCCTACTGCAGCTGGCAGAGGGGCTCAAATGAGGTAGCTAACAGGTTTATTCGAAGATTCTTACCTAAAGGCACAAGTTTCAAAGGGATCAAGAGAACCCTGGTAAAAAAGATTCAGGAATTCATAAATACTTATCCCAGAAAAATGTTTGACTACGGTAACTCAGATGAATTATTCAGAGAAAAACTAAGTTTTAGCATCTAGAAATACTGAAGGTACAGGTAATTTCAAAGAAATCAAAAAAATCGTGCATTACATGTTGCAATTCACCAATCACTGGGAAAAAGAATAATTATTTGACTTTTTAAATTGCATGTAATATAATTTTGAAAACTTAATCTAAAAGTGAAGAAGGAATAGAGTAAATTGAGGAAGCTTTTACAGAGAATCCTGCTGCTGAGAAGGGATACTGCAGATTCAATTGAAAATGGTTCTGGAGCTGTGTATCAAATCTAAAAGGTAGTAGATTACACCGGGAGCACCCGTTATAGTGCCGGAGTATAAACATTTAATGTCGTACTCTTTGAGGCTGATGCCGTAAGGTGATCGGCAAAACTGAGGTGGTACCACGTGAATTCAACTCTCGTCCTCTAGTATTTTACTAGGGGGTGGGAGTTTTTTGTTTTAATATCAGAAAAAAGTAAAGTTAATTTGAGTTTTATAGATCACAAACATTCAAAATTGAAAGGGGTATTAAAATGACTATATTTATTGGTGGTGCCTGGCCCTATACCAATGGTTCTCTGCATTTAGGCCACCTAGCAAGTTTGCTGCCTGGTGATATTTTAGCCAGATATTATAGATTAAAAGGAGAACAGGTGCTCTATGTTTCCGGAAGTGACTGTCATGGAACACCTATAGCTTTGAGAGCAAAAGAGGAAAATGTTGAGGCGAAAGAAATTGCAGATAATTATCACAGAGAGTTTAAAGATTCATTTGAAAAACTGGGTTTTACTTATGACCTATATATGAGAACTGATGATTCTTTTCATCATCAAAAAGTAAAAGAATTTTTTAATGAACTCTATCAGAATGAATATATTTACGAAAAGAAAGTTGAACAGCTTTACTGCTCAGAATGTGATCAGTATTTAGCTGACCGCTATGTTCTTGGCAGGTGTCCGGAATGTGGAGAGCCCACAAGAGGTGATCAGTGTGAAAGCTGTTCAGCAATGATCGAAGCAGCTGAATTAAAGGATAAAAAATGTAAAATTTGTGGGAGCGGAGCAGAGGTTAAAGAAACTGAGCATTTTTACCTGGCTTTATCAGAACTTGAATCCAAAATTGAAAAAGTGCTGCAGAAGAGAGATGTCTGGCGTGATAATGCAGTTAAATTAACTGAAAAATACCTGGCAGAGGGTTTAAAAGATAGAGCTGTCAGCCGTAATCTGGACTGGGGAATTAAAGTTCCACTTAAAAATTACAGCCAGAAAAAAATCTATGTCTGGGTAGAGGCTGTACTCGGCTATCTAACAGCCAGTCAAAAATGGGCTTTAGAAAATAATGCTGACTGGAAAGAATTCTGGCAGGAGGAAAGTAAATCTTATTATATTCACGGCAAAGATAATATACCCTTCCATACAATAATTCTGCCTTCACTGCTGGCTGCTCAGGGTAATCTTAACTTACCACAAAATATAGTTTCCAGTGAATATTTAACTATTGAAGGCCGAAAATTATCGACCAGTAAAAACTGGGCAGTTTGGGTTAAGGATTATCTAAAAAATTATAATCCTGATTCTATCCGTTATTACCTGACAGTTAATGGACCTGAAAAAAGAGACAGCAACTTTTCCTGGGAGGAGTTTATCAATAATCATAATGGGGAACTGCTGGCCGCTTTTGGTAATTTTGTTAATCGAACTTTAGTCTTTATTGAGAAATATTTTGCCGGTAAAATACCGGACGCAGAAATTGACCCGGTGATAGCTGATAAATTAAAAAGTATTTACAGCAAAACTGGAGAAAGAATTGAAAATACAGAGTTTAAAGAGGCGCTGGAAAATATATTTAGTCTGATCAGAGATTTAAATAAGTACTTTGATCAAAAAGAACCCTGGCTTAGCCGGAAAGATAATCAGGTTAAGTGCAGAGAAACAATTTACAGCTGTACAGCAGCAATTGCTAACTTAAGAAATCTACTGCAACCCTTTTTACCTTTTAGTACAGTAAAGGTCACTGAGATTTTAAATCTGGAAGCAGCCGATTGGAATTATTTGAAACTAAAAGCAGGTAGAGAAATAAATGAGTCAGAAATATTATTTGAGAGAATTGATAAAAAGCAGATTGAAATTGAAAGAGAAAAGTTAAAAGCTAAATCAAAAGCAAAAGTTGATTGAAATAAAGGTAAAAAATAAGATAAGTCTAATATAGTTAATAAGAAAATAAATGTGAGGTGAGCTTTAATGAAAGTTAATTTAGTCATTTTGATTTTAGTTTTACTTTTATTTATCTCTCTTGGTGTTCAAGCAGCTTCGGAAGCAGAAGTTTTAAAAGATATTTTCAGAAAAGAATCAGCAAGCCTGGAATCTCTTTTTGCAGATTCTTTTCTAGAACAGGTTTCTCTAACTCAGATTGAAGCAATTGTTAATCAGTATGGAAGTGCACTTGGTGCTGTTCAAGCAGCAGAAAAAACTGAAAATGGCTACAGTCTGCAGTTTGAAAAAGGAACAGCCCCGGCTCAAATAACTTTAAATGAAGAAGGGAAGATTATTGGGCTCTGGTTTGGGAACTACAGTCTGGCTGAAGATAACTTAGATACTATTTTAGCAGAACTAAAGGAACTTCCAGGTGAGCTATCAGTTTCAGTAATTAAAAATAATCAAGTAAAAGTTCTTTCATATAATGAACAAAAATTGATGGCAGTTGGTTCTACTTTTAAATTACATGTTCTGAAAAAATTATATGAAGAAATTGAAGATAGCGACAAAAGCTGGAGTGATATTGTAGAGTTAGGAGCTGAAAATAGATCTCTTCCATCCGGAATATTACAGAGCTGGTCTCTTGGTACACCGCTGACTTTGAGAAGTTTAAGTAATTTAATGATCTCTCAGAGTGATAATACAGCCACAGATCACTTAATAGATTTTCTGGGGAGAGAAAATCTGGAAGATGGACTGAAAGATATAAATATTCCTTTTTTAAAGACCAGAGAATTTTTTATGCTTAAATTTTCTGATGACGATCAGTTAAGAGAAAGATATTTAAATTCAAATTTAAGTGAGAAGAGGAAAATCTTAAGCGAGCTTTCCAGTCGGGAGCTTAATAATATTAAAGTAGGAGATAAACCTATTTTGATTGAAGAGCTGGAATGGTATTTCAGCACTGAAGAGTTGGCTGAGATGATTTATGAGTTAAAAGATGCACCGGAAATAAAGATAAATCCGGGGCTGGTTGATCAGAAAAATTATTATTTAGCAGGATATAAAGGTGGCTCAGAGCCGGGAGTTCTGCAGTTTACACATCTGCTTCAGAAAAGAGAAGAATCAGATATTTATGCTATTTCGGTAACAATTAATAACAGAGAGCAAGCAGTTGATGGACAGAAAGCAGCTCAATTAACCTCCAGGTTGATTTCGGCAGTAGTTGGACCTTAAAGTAGAATTATTTTAATAAAGGGGCAGAAAAGATGAAGAAAAAAGTTATTCTGGTTCACGGTTATTTTAAAACTGAAAAAGATATGTTTGTTTTAAAAACTGAATTAGAGAAAAGGAGTTTTGAAGTAGTTATAATCAATCTGCCTCTAACATTTAAAAAATTAAAATCAGTCCTGCCTTTTTTCAAAAGAGAAGTAGAAAAAATCATTGCAGAATCTGAAGCAGAAGCAAAAATAAATTTTGTCGGTCACAGTACCGGAGGACTTTTAATTAGAAGATTTTTAGCAGTCACTGAAGATAAAGATATTCATTTTCAGGAAGAAACTGCTGATCTTGTGACTGAGTTCCTTGAATCTGGGAGCTTTAATGGAGGCGATAAAAATGGAGTCTAAGATTGCTGAACTAAAAAAGGGAAAGATGGAATATACTCTGCGGGGAGAAGGACCTGTGATTTCAAATCTGCACGGCGGTCACTCTAACTGTCAGGAGAGTTTTGGTTATCAGCCGCTCTTAAATTCCGGTTACAGTATTTTAACCCCTTCCCGTCCGGGCTATAGCAGAACAGATGTTGAAGCAGGCAGGACTGCAGCTGAAACAGCAGCTTCTCTAGTTGAACTTTTAGATTACTTAAAAATAGGTGAAGTTTATCTGATTGGTGTTTCTGCAGGAGGACCAACTGCAATTTATCTGACCGCTAATTATCCGGCAAGGGTTAAAAAATTAGTTTTAGAATCAGCCGCTTCCAAAGCCTGGCTGACAAAAAATGATCTGGATTATAAAGTTGGGAAAATTATTTTCAGCCCCAAACTGCAGCATTTAGTCTGGTCGATTCTGCGTCAGATCGCCAATAACTTTCCTAATTTTTTAGCAAAAATATTTTTACCTCAGTTCTCAACTCTTTCGAAAAAAGAAATTTTAAATCAAATGGACAGCTCTGATATAAAAGAATTAGTTAAAATGATAAACCGCTATGCTTCAGATAATGGTTTCATTTATGATCTGGAGCATCAGACAGAAAAGGAAGTACTGCAGAAAATAGAAGTCCCTACTTTAGTTATGCACAGTAAATATGATAAGTCAGTTTCTTTTGAACATGCAGAATATGCGGTAGCAAATATTAAAGGATCAGAAATATATGCTGATGATTTCTGGGGCCATTTAATCTGGATCGGCAGCAGCAGCGAAAAAAGAAATAGAAAGCTGCTTGAATTTTTAGACTAATATTATTCAATTGACATCTTTTCTTAAGATGATATAGTTTATTGCAGAAACTATATTAGACAGGGAGAGATTATTATTTATGAATTTAAATTTAAAGAAAGAAAAGGAACCAATTAAGACTAATTTTTATTATGGATGGATAGTTTTAATAATGGCTGCTCTGGCCTATTTTTTTAGTGGTCCGGGACAGACTTATTCCATTTCCATATTTATTGATCACTACATAGAAAACTTTGGCTGGAGCCGCTCACTGGTTTCAACCCTTTACTCTGCAGGGACCTTAGTTTCCGGCCTGATTTTAACTTTTATGGGAAAAAATATTGATAAGTTTGGCCACCGCAAAATGATTGTGATTATTTCAATTTCTCTCGGACTGGCAGCAGTCTGGATGAGTTTTGTTTCTACGCCGGTAATGCTTCTAATCGGATTTTTTCTAATGAGATTTTTTGGTCAGGGCTCACTTGGCTTGTGGCCGCAGACTCTGGTGCCGCACTGGTTTAGATCAAAAAGAGGACTGGCAATGAGTATTATGGGAATCGGGGGAGTTATTGGTGCTGCTGTTATTCCACCTCTAAATAACTATTTGATTAACACCCTTGGTCTGAGTAATGCCTGGCGCTTCTGGACTCTGGCCTTATTTTTAATTATGGCACCTCTGGGCTGGTTTTTTGTCCGCAACCGACCGGAAAATATCGGCTTAAAAATAGATGGTCTTGAGGAAGAGGAAGAAGACAGGGTCAGTGAAAAATTTGCACCTCAGGTACATATCAGTAATGATCCCTGGACATTAAAACAGGCAATGAAGACCAAAGAATTCTGGATGTTAATTTTTATTATTGTTGTACCCTCCATGGTTAATACAGGTATGACCTTCCATATGGTATCAATTATTGGCGAAAAGAATTTTAATGCAGCTTTTGCTGCCTACATTTTAAGTATTACTTCAGTAGTCAAATTTCCTCTTACATTTTTAGGGGGGTATTTTTTAGATCGATTTAAGGCCAGTATAATTAAAGCTCTTAATTTTGTGCTGCTGGTGGCAGCAGTATTTTTGCTGATCAAAGCTGACAGTAGGAGTGCCTTTTTAATTTATGCGGTGGTTCACGGCTCCTTTATGGCCTTTGATGGAGTCAGCACTTCAGTTATTCTGCCAAATTATTTTGGTAAAAAGCACCTGGGTAGTATCAGGGGGTTCTTTTCTACGGCAATGGTTATTGGTTCAGCTTTAGGACCACTACCTTTTGGGCTGGCCTTTGATCATTTTAATGGTTATCGAGAAATTTTATTAATGGTTTTAATTTTACCACTGGCTTCTGTGATTATTTCTTATCTGGCTACACCGCCGGAATACAGACATTAACTTACTATTATATAAGATAGAAAAATAGAGAATTAAAGAGAAAAACTAAATAATTTTAAAATAATTCAAGTTAATCCTTGACAGGGGTATATCAGAATGCTATACTATGGGAGATGGAGAAAAAAACAAGTTCGATTTCCATCGTTATTAATTAGGAGGAATTTATTTAATGATTTACACAGGAACAGTTAAGTGGTTTGATGGGAAAAAAGGATTTGGATTTATTGAAAGAGAAGACGGAGACGACGTGTTCGCACACTTCTCAGCTATTGAAGAAGAAGGTTTCAAAAACCTAGACGAAGGTCAGGAAGTAGAATTTGAAATCGTAGAAGGCGATCGCGGCCCACAAGCTGCTAATATCGTTAAATTATAAAGCATAAATAGTTTTATGAATTTAAGGCTCTGTTCATTTAATTGGACAGAGCTTTTCTAAACTATTAACTTTATTTACCGGATTCAAAAATAGGATTTAAAATTGTAATTTAGAATACAAAAAGTGTTTGAGCGGCTAAATACCGGTCTATAAAAGAGAAATTTAGAGATATTCAAATGTAATTTAAAATAAAGGTTGACAGAAGCATCTAAGGATGCTACACTGTAGTAGATGGAGAAAAAACAAGTTCGATTTCCATCGTTATTAATTAGGAGGAATTTATTTAATGATTTACACAGGAACAGTTAAGTGGTTTGATGGGAAAAAGGGTTTTGGATTTATTGAAAGAGAAGACGGAGACGACGTGTTCGCACACTTCTCAGCTATTGAAGAAGAAGGTTTCAAAAACCTTGAAGAAGGTCAGGAAGTAGAATTTGAAATCGTAGAAGGCGATCGCGGCCCACAAGCTGCTAATATCGTTAAATTATAAAGCATAAATAGTTTTATGAATTTAAGGCTCTGTTCATTC